>JANNHO010000108.1:0-3235 GCA_031404435.1 Acidimicrobiaceae bacterium
GAAACACCTTTCGCGCTGGCGAGGGTGACGAAGTCGGCTTGCAGGGTTTGCACCATGTCGCCGCGCAGCAGTCGGGTGAAGACGGCGGCTAACGGCAGGGCCAGGACCATGGTTGGGACGAGGAAGTTCTCGATGTGTGCACCGAGGTCCTGCCACGGATACACCTTGTCGCCGACTCGGGGGAACCAGCCGCCGATGGTGACGATGTAGTCGCCGAAGGTGAACTCGTTGACGTTGATCAACAGCAGCGTCAGCACCGGGGCGAGCACGATGCCGGGCACCGAGACGAACAGGAACGACAGCCCGCTGCCGACCCGGTCGAAGGTGGTGTCCCGCCGGTATGCCTGGTGTACGGCGAGGGGAATCGAGATGGCCAATGCGGCGCCGACGGCGTAGATGCCGAGCAGGATCGTGGTAACGGCACGGCCGCTGATCAGCCGCGCCACGCTGATCTGGTTGGGCACGCTGAAGCCCATATCGCCGACGACCATCTTCTTCAGCCAGATGACGTACTGGATGAACGGGTTGCGGTCGAGCGCGAACTCTTTGGTGGTGGAGGCGATCAGATCATCATCGGCGGTGCCACCCAGCAACGTTCGCGCCGGATCACCAGGCGCGTTCAAGCCGAGCCGCATCAAGATCATCACGCCGAAGGTGACGATGAAGAACACGATCGCGAACTGGCCAACTCGTTGGAGGAAGTACCGCACTCAGTGACCTCGATCAGGGTGAAAGACGTTGGACGAAACAAGCATTGGGAAAAATCTGACCCTGGGTGGAGCGTCGAACAACGCTCCACCCAGGGTCAGCACCACTTACTGATCAATCAGGCGGCGTCGTCGATCCACAAGGTGTGGGTGTAGAACTGGCCGGAGAATCCGGCGCCGTCACGTGCCTTGCTGCCGTCGGGGAACACAAGAGTGCTGAGACCCTGCACCTTCGGGTGGCGGGGCGTCCCCCAGATCGTCCACGACCATGGGATCTGATAGCACTCTGCGGCCATCTGCTTGTTGACGTTCTCGGCGAACTCGGCGCGGGCCGCCGGGTCGGTTTCGCCGCGCTGGGCCTCGAGGTTCTCGTCGACGATCGGGTCACGGACACGACCGAAGTTGAGCGCAAGCTCTCCGTCGGGCGGCCCGGCTGAGGAGTGCCACCAGAAGTACTGGCTGTCGATCGAGGTTCCGGCGTGGTTTCGCCAGCCGTACACGAAGAAGCCTGGATCACCGAACAGGGCGTTGGTGATGAACTGATCCTGCGGCACTTGCTGGATCTCGGTTTCGACACCGATCTCGGCCCAGTAGCCCTGCAACAGCTCCGCAAGTTGAGCATTGATCGCTGACACGGTGGTTCCGTAGTTGATGGTGACGGGCCCGTTCTCAGCTACGTACTCGTCGATCAAGGCTTGTGCGCCTTCCAGATCCTGGCCAATCGAAAAGCCGTTGTCTTCGAGGTACCCCTCTTGGCCGGGCGAGAAGAGACCGTTGGCGGGCTGGAGAATTCCGCCAGCGACGAGTTCGATCAGCTCATTGCGATCAATCGCCATCGACAACGCACATCGAACGCGCTTGTCCTGGAGCGCACCAGGCTTGTCGAGATCGATCAGGAAGTAGTTGGTCTCGGTGAACGTGCTTTGCTCGGTCATCGGGAACTCGTCAGGAAGTTCGCGGAAATCGTTGATGACCACGGCCGCCGAGGTCGAGAAGATGTCGATGTCGCCACTCTGCAGTGCCTGACCGGCGGTTTCGGAGTCTTCGATCACGCGGAACTCGATCGAGTCGAGGTACGGCATCTGGTTGCCGGCTGCATCAGTCATCCAGTAATCAGGGTTGCGGGTGACGACGAGCTTGTCGCGTGGGGCGTAGCTCTCGACGATGAACGGGCCGGTGCCGACTGCCATCGTGGGATCGCCGGTACCGGCGGTCACGGCGTCGAGCCATGTGGGTGATGCAATCAAACCGAGCTGGCCAGCGAGGCCGGCGGGCAGCGCCGGCCACGGGCGGGGCTTGGTGAGGTCGCCATCGAATCCGGTCTTGATCGTGAACGTCATCGCGTCGGTGGCCTCGATGGCCAGCGTGCCGTCGGCGTTCTTGCCGATGTCTTTGACCGCGTTGGCGATCAGCAGACCGGAACCGCTGGCTTGCAGGTTCTTGACCACCGCTGCGGCGTCGAGATCGGTGCCGTCGTGGAACTTGATGCCCTCGCGCACCTTGAAGGTGAACTCGGTCGAATCGGCGTTGGCCTCCCAGCTCTCGAGCAGCACACCGACGATCTCGCTATCGGCGTTCAGGGCTACGAGCGGGTCGTAGAAGGTGCGGGCGCGCATCTGGCAGTACGAGTCGCACTGCATCGCCGCAGGAGTCCACGGGTTGGCGACTTCCGCTTCGCCGCTGACCACGAGGGTGCCACCCATCACGACTTCCTTGACCTCGGCCGGCGGGTCGGTCGCCGGCGGGTCGGTCGCATCCGGTGCCGTTGTGGCATCGGGAGCGGTGGTGGCGTCCGGCGCGTCCGTGGCGTCCGGCGCGGCGTCGGTGACGTCCGGTGCTTCGGTGTCGACTGGGGCGACAACCTCTTCGTCTTTCTTGCTGCACGCTCCGGCTACGAGTCCCAAGCTGACGAGTGCTACGGCGAGCAATCGACCTGGTCGTCGGCTGGATGAACGGTGTGTTTTCAACCTGATCTCCCCCTCTTGTGTGGATCTAAGCCGACAGGATCAAAGATGTGACCCCCGTCACTTGCCGGTGCAGGCACCTTAGTCACATCGGTCGACGCGTGGGCGACACGGCAGGAGCCGGAGCGGAGGAGGGGTCTGGGGTCGGGTTATGGTGCCGACGATGCGCAGCACTGACAGCCCGACTTCTGCAATCTCGCCGCACGTACTGGCGGGCCTGCACATCGCCCCCGGCATTTCGCTGAAACTCGCGAAACGGGCCACCCGCGAGGAGTTCGGGCTCAGCAAGGACCAGGCGCACGCCGAGTTGGCGGTGGCCAAGACGCGCATCGACGTCTTGCAGCAGCGGCTCTATGCCGAAGGCCGGCGCAGCGTGCTGTTGGTGATCCAGGCGATGGACGCCGCTGGAAAGGACGGCACGATCCGCAACGTGTTGGCTGGGCTCAACCCTGCCGGGGTGAACGTGGTCAGCTTCAAAGCGCCTGCGGGCCCCGAGGCGCGCCACGACTTCCTGTGGCGGGTGCATCACGCATGTCCCGAACGTGGTCACATCACGGTGTTCAA
>JANNHO010000109.1:0-5150 GCA_031404435.1 Acidimicrobiaceae bacterium
GATCGGAGCGCAGGCCCGCACCAGCCTCGTCGCCGGCACCCCGATCCTGGCTCCGAACACCACGTTTCGCTACGTGGGTCAGCTGCAGCCCGACGTGTCGGCCGATGGCCGTTTCGTTTCGTTCACCTCCGATGCGGTCAGTGACGCTCCAGTTTCGGAATGGGGCAGCGGTCCGGTTGCCGGCGGGTTCGCCACCCCGCAGGTGTACCTGTGGGACCGGCAAGCCGATCCGTTTGCGCTCTCGCCGGACGTCACGCTCGTCTCCGCCGTCCCAGCCGACGCGGCCATCCCCACCGACACCGCCATAGCCGGACCTCGGGTTCCAGCGGTGGACGGCGCGCAGCACTCAGCGATCTCCGGCGATGGACGCTTCATCGCGTTCGAAACAACGTCAGCCGATCTGGCCGGAGACGCCGTCCTGCCCGAGTGCGCGGCGTTGTGCCCGACGCAGATCTACCGCTTCAGCACGATCGACCAATCGCTGATCTTGGTCAGCCGCGAGGCAACCCAGGCCGGCGATCCGTTCGTCGCCGCCGAAGAGGGCGCCAGCCAGCCGGCGATCGTCAACGACGGCAGCCAGGTTGCGTTCGTCACCAAATCGCGCAACCTGTTCGTGATCGCGTCGGCGGCCGGGCTCGAGGCATCCGATGGCGACATCGTGGTGTCCAACGTCGACCTCGGCGTAGTGCATCGGGCTTCCACCCAACCCGATGGAATCACACCCGCGCCGGCAACCAGCGCCAACCCGGCGATGTCGGCATCCGGCCATGTGGTGGTGTTCGACACGTTGTCGTCGGGGGCGATCACCGGGGTGCAGGGCCCAGGTCGCCAGGTGGCGGCGGTGCTCCGACCCCCGCTGGTCACGGCACCACCCCTCGACATGGGCACTGTCGGTGTCGGCTTCCCCGGCAACGAGTGGTATATGTCACTGCGCAACGAGGGCCCGTCCACGTTCATGCCGTCAGTGGTGGTGTCGACCAACCCCGACTTCGCGATCACCGGTGGCACCTGCACGCTCGGCTTGACGGTGGCGCCTGGCGCCTACTGCGATGTGAAGGTCGTGCTCACCCCCAGCTTGCCAGGGCCTGCCCGCGGTGAGATCGTCGTCGCCGAAGCCTTGCTCGGTGGGACATCGGTGACGATGGAGGTGCTCGGTGGTGGCGGCGAGCCGGCCCTCGTCCCGGAACCGTTGTCGGGTTTGGATTTCCCGGTCACCACGGTTGGCCAAACAAGCTCGCCGATCAGTACCGGGGTGGCCAACATCGGTTTCGCCCCGACGCTCATTTCGCGAGTCGTGGTCGCCGGCGACAACCCCGACGATTTCGATATCTCTGCCAGCAACTGCATCCGTTTCACGATGAACCCCGGAAGTACGTGCTCGATCGATGTGTCGTTCGTTCCGACCGACCAGGGGTACCGGACTGCGACGGTGATCATCGCCAACGACCTCGGGCAGTACACGACCGTGCTCGTCAACGGCTCCGGCACCCGCGTGGTGCGCCTGCAAACGGCAACCAGCAGCATCCATGCCGGTGACGACCTCGGCCTCGGAGGCTCCGGGTTCCCGGCCAACGCGGCCGTGTCGATCTCGTGGGCCGACGGCCGCGGCCAGAGCGTCACCACCATCTCGGCTGACGATGGGTCGTTCCTCGTGCTGCTGCCGACCCGCTCGAATGAACGTTTCGGCGATCGTGTGATCGTCGCCCAAAGCGGCGACTACGTCGCGAAGGCCACCGTCAGCGTGATTCGTCGAGCCGTCGCGAACACCCCCGGTTCGCCGGTGTGGGGGCCATAGCGTTCATCGCCAAGGTTTCAGTCGCCAAGGTTTCAGTCACTGGCCAGGCGGCCGTTCACGACAGCGGTGGTCGAGCACCCAGTGCCACCTTGGCGGCCGATCGCTCCGCACGCCACCGTGAACACCACCGGCTGGCCGGCAGGAAGGCCGAGCGGGGTCACGAACTGCTTGGTGGCGTCGACCCCGTCGAGGTTGACGAGGTCCCATTCGAAACGGGTCGCGCCCACCTGCAGTGTGGCGGTGCCCTCGTCGCCGAACGGGTTGAGGACGAAGATGTCGGTGATCAAGAACGTGGTGCCCGCTGGCACGATGTAGGCCTGCTCGGTGGATTCGTTGGCCGGCCCACCACTTGGCAACGACACGGTTAGGGGCTGGCCGTCATTGTCGCCTGCCACGGCGGCGATGGGCGGGGATGTGACAACGGGGATGGGTGCACCGACCCCGGGTAATGTCGCAACGCTTGTGACGGTCACCGCTGGTTCCGTGCCGGCGGCGGCTCGTTCGGCGGCTCGGTCGATCGCCGGGTTGACGATTCCTACCCATGCGCCAACGAGCACCGCGGCGGCAGCAGCCAACGCCGCGATGCGTCCCCACAACCGCTCGGGCACCATCGGGGCCTGGATCAACGAAGCCCCGGCCTGGGCGGTCGGCGCGCCCTGTTGATCGGCATCCACCCGGAATGGCAGTGTTCGCGACCGGCGCGGCCATTGCCGTTTGACGGCGCGCAGTTTCAGCCGAACGAGTGTGGAACCACCCGGTTCGACACCGACCGCCGGCGGGTCGAAGTCGCCATCGACGCGACCGGTCGGGTCGATCAGGTGCATCCGACAACTGGCTTGGGAGTTTCCGGAATTCTCGACCATCATCTCGTACAGGGCCCGGCGGTGGCTCCGGATCGCCGGCTGCAGCATCTGAAGGCGGCGATCGAACGTCGCGGCGATGTGGAGCGTCACCTCGACGTGTTCGACGTCGTCTGGGCTGTGCTGGGGCACGATCCGAATGCCGAGCGCGGTGGCTCCGGCGGTCGTGCTCGGCAGGCGCGGCGCGGTGACCTCGACCTCGACGGTTTCCTGCGCACCACCAAACAGGGTGATGTACGCCGGGCGGATCGCGCTGTACGCCGCAGCGAGGCCCGTCGGTGTGAGCGCGAAGCTCTCGGTACCGGCGGCGAGGTTGGTGATGGTGAGCTCGAGAACCGCGGCATGGCCGGGTTCGATGTCGGCGGTGTTAGTCGCGAACCATCCCTGAACCGTCACAACTTGCCGGCCAGTTTCGCGACGGCCAGTTTCGCGGCGGCCAGTTTCGCGACGACCAGTTTCGCTTCGGCCAGCAGCGGTTCGGGCGTCGTCACATCGGACAACGCTAGTTGGCGACGGCTCGCGGACCTGGGCACCTGCGGCCCGTGCGGGTCTACCGGAAAACGATTCGGTCGCGACCCTCACGCTTGGCGACATGGAGTGCGTCGTCGGCCGCGGCGAGGACGCGTGCGGCATCGACCGCGCCGCTGCCAACCGCAACCCCGATCGAGGCGGTCATCTTCACCGTCACCGGCAAACCCTGCCATGACCGCACGGCCACCATCTGCCGGAGGCGTTCCAGAACGGCGCAAGCGTCGTGCGGCGCGGTTTCACGGAGCACGATCACGAACTCGTCACCGCCGAGGCGGATCACTGCGTCACCGCGGCGACACACGCGCTGAAGGATTCCGCTCAGCTCGAGCAGCAGGCGGTCACCGTGTTCGTAGCTGAAGTTGTCGTTCACCTGTTTGAACCCGTCGAGGTCCAACAACGCGACGCACACCGGCCCGTGATGTTCCAACACGTCGGGCAACCAGTGGTTCAGGTAACGCCGGTTCGGCAGGTTGGTGAGCGGATCGGATTCACTCAGCGCCTGCGACGATTTGAGTGAAACGCCCAGGCACACATGCTGCCAGCGCGCTTCCCGCTCGGCCATCAGCCCCCGGGCCATCGCCGCAAGTTGCTCCGACATCAACGCTCGGGCGTCGTCGTAACGGCCGTCGGCCCACATGATCTCGACCAAGACCTGTCCGGACGACGACAGGTATTGCTCGATCCCGAGCCCGTGGGCTCTGCGCATCGCGTCATCGATCAACACCGCCACGCTCGTATCGCGATGCAGGTTCCAGCGTGCCACCGCCTCGGCGATCATGGCCACCACCTCGTCGTCGCGCAGGTCGTGCTTGTCGGCGAGGAGCCGTCCGCGGGTGGCGTCGGCGAGCGCGGCCTGGTGGTGGCCGATGAAGTTGAACAACACTGCCCGGTGACCCAGCGCGGTCGATTCGGCAGCGACCTCACGGCTCGACTGCGAGTCGAGCGCAGAGGTCGCGGCGTAGATCCCGTCGTGAGCATGACGCGAGGCGGCGCCATCGTCGCCGGCACCGATCATCGCCAGATGGAACGCCGAGGCGAGGTTGGCCGAGGTGAAGGTGCGGTCACGATCAGTGCGCGCCAGGCACAGTGCCCGCTCGTACAGCTCGATCGCCGGCTCGGCGAACCCACAGCGCTGGTAGGTGACGGCCATGTTGTGGATCACCTGGAAGTAGGCCGGGTCGTTGGGCACGTGATCCATCACGTACATGGCTTCGCTCAGCAGTGCGCTGGCCTCGGCATAGCGGCCATCGAGCATGTACCCGTCGACGGTCAACCCGAGCGCATCGGCAAGCTCGGCATGGCACTGCTCCTGGCGCGCCCCGTCTGCCACCTCGATCGCGATCTGCTCGGCGGCGGCACGATCGTTGGCCGACAGCAAGCAGTAGGCCTCGCGCATGCGCAGATGAAATCGACGATCGGCGGTGTCAGCGATGTCGGCCGCCTCGTGATACAGGGCGGCCGCATCGTGGAAGTGGCCGCCGTCACGGGCGTCCGCGGCGCGACCCTCAAGGCTCTTGCCTGTGGTGTGAACCAGATCGCTACTCATTGCGCTACCCGTTCCGTCGACCCCGTACGATGGCAATTCGTGACCGCACATCCAGCATCTGCGACAACGGCGGCGGCATTTCCCGTACAGCGACCGCGTCGTCTGCGAGCCAACGACCCGCTGCGCGAACTGGTGGCCGAGACCCGGCTCCATCCACGGCACCTGGTGGCACCGATGTTCGTGCGCGAAGGAATCGACGAGCCACACCCGATCGTGTCGCTGCCTGGCGTCGTCCAGCACACCATGCCCAGCCTGGTCACCGAAGCGCGCCATCTCGCCGCACTCGGCGTTGGAGCGACTACCTGACGCCCGAGGGCGAGCTCGACCGGCCCAAGCTCGGCAAGCTCGTGTTCAACGACCCGAGCGCGCGAGGTCGCTTGAACTTGCTGATACACCCGCTGGTGACGCGCGAGACGCA
>JANNHO010000110.1:0-4971 GCA_031404435.1 Acidimicrobiaceae bacterium
CGAGAAGGTGACCAGCTCGCCGAAGACGGAGGGCGTGCGGGTCGGCGTGACGGTCACCAGCGAGGAGGCCTGGCCGATGGAGAAGGTGGGCCAGGGCGGCGAGAGGGAGCCCTGGAAGCTGCCGTCGCCGGAGTAGGCCGCCGTGAAGTCGTGGTCCCCCACGGCGAGCGGGCTGGTGGGCGGGATGGTGAGAGTGGCCAGGCCGGTGATCGGGTCGAGCGTGGCGGTGCCGATGAGGGTGGCGGCGTCGAAGAACTCGACGAGGCCGGAGGGGCTGCCGGCGCCGGGGGTGGGCACGGTGACGGTGGCGGTGAGGACGATGGGCTCGCCGAAGACGGTGGTGGCGGGCGAGAGGTCGAGCGCGATGTCGGTGAGGGCGCGGCCGACCGTGTGGAAGCGAGCCGCGGGCGAGCCGGGGGCGCTGATGGCCATGCCGATGAAGATGGTGGGTACGACGACCAGCAGCGCCCAAAGGACCCGGTTGCGGCGGTGTTCGCGCAGCCCCGAACGCAACACGGCAGTCGGTCGTACCCAGATCGGAAAGCGTCGTCTGGCCGGGACCGTTCGGGTACCCGCCACGGACTGAATCGTCACAGGGTCGACCGGCGGGACGAATGACGAAGCCGGTTGCACCACTTCCGTCGGCGTCGGCCCGCTGGGCGACTTGGCTGTCGAGGCGCGCGGTGCGGGTGCCAGCCTGGTTGTGCTGACGAGACGGACGATGGCAAGAGTCGACAGGCCTGCCGCCCAGACAAACGACCAGCCAACATCGCCGAGGGGTCCCGCGTGACCGGTGGCCTGCCCGGTGAGCAGAAGAGTCGGGAAATGCAAAGGAAACAGTCGTGTCATCACAGAGGGTCCGGATCCCATCGCCGGCCCGAGGAACACGTCGAACACCCACGCCAACGTGACCAGCAGGGCACCGTTCATTTCCGTTTGGACGATCGTTCCGACGAAAACGCCGAGGGCGAGGTAGATGATCGCGATCAGTACCGTGCCGGCGACGGCCCGAAAAGGGTCGGTGATCCCGGTTCGTGCCGCCAACGCCACGAGACCTCCGGTGGCAGCCAGCATGGCCAGGCACAGCGACGCACCAAGGCGTCCAGCCACGACGGGGAACGCTCGCCCGCCGGCGGCGACAAGCCGGCGATCCGTGGCGCGGGCCCCGGTGACTTGGAAGAACCCAGCCAGTCCCGCCAGTGCTGCGGCTGCCCACCCGGCGGTCGCCGCTTCGATCTGAGCACGATCACCGGATCCGCCGAACAGTTTGGAGAAGTCGGCCAGCGATGGACCCCAGACGAAGACGATCACGACCGGAACGACGACCAGGAACACGAGATTGAGGGGCCGACGGGTGTAGTCGGCCACGGCACGTTTGCCGACGAGTGCGGTCATGGTGCTCATTGCATTGTTCGTCCGTCGCGTAGCTGCACGATGCGGTCGAAGCGCTCTTGGTCGGCCACGAAGTGGCTGATCACCACCACGCTGCGTCCGCTGGCACGCCGTTCGGCGGTCAGGTCCCAGAACCGTAAATAGGTGTCCCAGTCGAAACCTGCGTACGGTTCGTCGAGCAGGAGGACTTCTGGATCGGCGAGGAGCGCAATGGCCAGGTTGAGCTTGGCACGGGTGCCGCCGGAGAGTTCCGCGACCTGGGACTTGCGCCAACGGTCGAAGCCCAGTGTGGAGTACAGGGCATCGGCGGCGTCGTTCACCGCTTGCTCGTCCATGCCGTAGGCGACGCCGAACAGCTCGAGGTGCTCGTCGCAGGTCAACCGCTCATAGAGCACCGGTTCTTGCGGGCAGTACCCGATCCGGCCCGAGACCTCCACCGTCCCGGCGTCGGCCGAGAGAGCACCGACAAGGATCTTCATGAGCGTGCTCTTCCCAGACCCGTTCTCGCCGACCAAGCCGACCACTTGACCGGTGCCGACAGTCAGATCGGCGCCTCGCAGCACAGGCACTTCGCGTCGGCGCGGCCAGATCCCGCGCCGGTACGACTTGGTGATCCCCGTGGCGATCAAGCCTGCGCTGGTGCCGACAGAAGTCGACGTGGGGCGATCGGTCGTCGCCAATGTGGTGAGCTTGCTCATAGTGCATCCCTCGGAGTAAGTGTCTTCGATCCAGGATGGCACTTGGTACAGACAAGGTCATCCGGGCGAATCCCCCAATACGGTGCGGCTGACTACGGACTGCGCACTCTCACGGCTGTGTGTCTGCGCCGATCGTCGGCTAAATCGTCTGGCGGGATCCTGGCTGCGCACTCGTTTGTTCCGCGTGGACTGGGGTGGTCCGGCATGCCTGCATCGGTCCACTGAAGTGGACGTACACGAGAAGGCTCAAGATGGCGGCGTAAAAGCACCACACCGACACGAATGTGGTCACGGAAACCTGGTAGGCGGCGATGGCAAGAATGAACGCGAGCAGACCGAAGACGTTGACGCAGCGGTGAGTCGAGAACAGGCCGCTGACACACGTTGCAAGCAGGTAGACGACGATGACGCCGATGATGTAGAAGTGTGGCGAGTCGTAGGTGATGCTGCGGCCGTGAACGTGTGCCGTGACGGGGAACCGGACCAGGAAGTAGAGGAGGTACAGGCCGACGGCCAGTCCGAGCGCTTGGAACACCCCGAGCGCTTGCTTGCGCCACCGGCTGGTTTCGACCAGCAGGATCGCGAACGGTACGAAGATCGGCCATAGGACGTGGGAGAACATCGAATAGACGTAGGTGGCGACGGTCGTCAGCGTTGGAAGGTCGTGACTGAGGCTGATCCAGAGGACACCTTCGGTCAGCTGTTGGATCCCGAACAGCAGTGGCACCAACGCCACCGGGAGCTCGATCTTGCCCCGAGACTTGTGGACGGTCAGCCCCCCGACAACGCTGAGCGCAGCGCCTGCGGTGAAGCTCGCAGTAGCGGAGAAGCACACGATTAGCGTCCTGTCCTGGCGTCGACGGGCGCGAGTGGGATCTCGACACCGGTGACGCGATCGAGCGCATCTTCGGCCCGTCCAGGTCGGCACTCGTTGTTCTGATAGAACGGATCGCGAGCGGGCCAGGCGAGACCACCTACCAAGCCGACAAGGACAAGCGCGATCCCAGCTAGTTCGCGGCCTGTTGGGTAGTCGCGAAGCGCGATGGCACTGAATGTCAGACCGAACACCGGCGTAAGAAATGTCCAAAGGGCAACAGCGGCCACCGGCGCTCGTCGAACCTCCGTGAACCACAAGACGAATGCGCCGGCCGTCCCGACGAGCGCAAGAAACGCCAGCGCAGCGATGAATCGCGGCGTCCAACTCACCGAAGGTGCCCCTTCGCGTACGAACGCGAGAATCGAAAGTCCGGCACCGCCGATGACGAAGTGCCATGCGCTGACGACGACGACGTCGATGTCATGCATTCGGCGCGCAAGGAGTGTTCCTGCGGTAATAGCGGTGGCGGCGAGTAGTGCGAGGGCGGCGCCACTCGTCGTCCCGAGTGATGCGGAGGCGGTGATCGTCAAGCCGATGAAACCGACGGCTGCGGCGGCTCCTGCGGAACGGCGAGGTCGTTCGCCGAAAAGCCACCAGGCAGGTAAGAGGATCAGGAGCGGCTGCGCGTTCGACAACACGGCCGCGACACCGGCGGAGAGTGCCTCGGCAGCGGCGAACATGGCGGCGAACGCAATGGTGACGTTGAATAAGGCGAGAAGGCCGATCTGGTTCCATGCGGTGACTCCGTGCGGGCGGGGTCGGTGTTGGGTGTAGGCAACGCCGACGAGCGCAGCCCCTGCGAGCAACGAGCGGAATGCCGCGAACCAGAGGACCGGGGCGTCTCGCAACCCCCAGTCGATGGCGACGAAGCACGAGCCCCACGCGGCGGTGACGAGAAGCATCCGCGTTGGTCTCGGCCGAGCGAGGAGGGTGGCAGTCATACAGTGCCCTTCGGTTCGCTCATCGCGCAGAGATGGCCAGCGCAGCGGCCCGGCCGGTATGAGCGGACGGCGAGGTCATCGATCGGTCGGGCGACCGCGCACCGTGTGCGGCGGCGGCCCAAGTGGCCGACTTCCGCTGCGGTCCATGCCATCGTGGTCCATGTCAGCGTCGGTCTGTCCGTCGTGGTTCATGCCACCGTGGTTCATCCCACGCATCATCAGCGCCATCATGGCGGTGCAGGCGACTGCTGCGAAGATGAAGCTGCCGCCGACGACTCCGGTTGCAACGAGAACGATCGCGATCACCAGCATCGGAATGCAGCAGGCGATCATCATCAAGCCATGTCTTCCGCCATGTTTCCGGGCTCCGGGGGGCGGAGGCTGGATGTGCTGGGTTGGGCGGTCGATCATGCCGACCCGCGCAGTGACGCCGGTACGTGCCCAAGGCGTTGGTAGAGCGGGCAGTGTCCGAGGGCACCTGTGATCACGAGATCGAGTCCAGCGGCAATGAGGAGTATCTCGAGCACGATCGCGAGTGCCGAGCCAGCCGAAACGAGCAGCGTCACGCCGACGATGACTGCGGCGAGGCCGAGTACGATCCGGCCACCGCGCTCGACCGGGCTGATGTTCACGGCAAGCCTTCGTTGCCGGGAAACAGTGAGTCCACTGGTCGCATCGGTCGCAAATGGGGTGGTGAGATGTTTCGTCGAATGGCCTTGGGTGTTCATGATGAACTCCGCGCCGCCGGATGTTCGGCGTTGTCGTCAGCGGACCACCGGGACGTCTCATCCTGAGCGCTGCCGCAGCAATCTGCGGCTTTGGTGACCGTCGGGATCTGAGTAGCGAGAACAATCCTCTCGTGTTGATCGTGGTTGTGCTGGTGATCGTCGTGGTTGCAGCAGCAGCCACCTTGTTCGCCGACCATGTGTCGCTCCTTCGTCAGGGACCAGGACCAAGCACGTTCAAAATGTCGTGCGGGTTGCTCGGGCCGTCCATCAACGCCTCGCCGGCGCGGACGCGCTCGCCTTCCTGCACGTTGACGTGCACGCCGCGGGGCAGCGAG
>JANNHO010000111.1:0-9868 GCA_031404435.1 Acidimicrobiaceae bacterium
CCACATCCAACTGCCAGGGATGCGTGCCGCAGATGGACTGTCGCATCGTGCGCATCTTCCGCAAGCACAACTTCGCGTGGGGCGGCAACTTCCTCACGCCGGACGGCATGCACTTCGAATGGGTCGGCGAGCCACGCCACACCGTCAACTACCCGTCGCGGTTCTGCCCGAACGTGCCAGGGGAAGCGCTCGATGTCGGTCGCGTCACGGGTCCGGGCGCTGCGGGCGTCACCCAGCGCGACACGATGTTTGCCGAGGACGGCTGGGCGATCATCGGCGAATGAGTTGTGGCGCGGCCACCACGTTCGGTCTACCTGACGGGCCGGACCGCTAGCCTCGGCCGACGTGGCGACTCGATTTGTGATCCTCGGCGGTGGCCCGGCCGGGAACACCGCAGCAACCTACGCGGCGCGCCTCGGTGCGCAGGTCACTTTGGTGGAGCGTGACGTCATCGGCGGTGCCGCCCACCTGTGGGACTGCATCCCGTCGAAGACGATGATCGCCACTGGTGGGGCGATCGCGTTCACCCGACGCCTCGGCGGCATGGGGCTGGAACAACAGCAGCCGGAAGTCGATGTCGAAGCCCTGACCGAGCGAATCGACAGCATCAAGACCCGCCTGCAGCGAGGCACCACGCGCCTGCTCAGCAGCCAGGGCATCGAGATGATCCACGGCACGGCCCGGTTCCTCGGTCCCCACGAGATCGAGGTCGTCACTGACGATGGCGTCCGCCAACTGCATGCCGACGCCATCCTCATCGCCACCGGTTCGCGGCCGCGCATCCCCGAGTGGTGCGTGCCCGATGGCGAGCGCATCCTCACCACTCGCGACTGCTACCCGCCGCGGGTGTTCCCCGAGAGCGTCACGGTGGTCGGCTCCGGCGTGACCGGAGTGGAGTTCGTGCACATGTTCAGCTCGTTTGGGGCCAAGGTGACGCTGGTGGTCAGCCGCCAACAGGTGCTACCCAGCAAGGATCCCGAAGTGGCAGCCGTGCTGGAGGACGATTTCCTGCAGCGCGGCGTGCGCCTGCTGAAGGGCGCCCGCGCCACGGTGATCGAGAGGGTCTCCGGGGCCCGCGTTGCCGGCAGCGGGGGTGCCGGCAGCGAGGAGCGCAGCGCCGACGGCGAGGGCGACGACGTGGTGGTGGTGCGTTGCGACGACGGCCGGGTGGTGCGCAGCTCGCATGCGGTGCTGGCCATCGGCTCGGTGCCGAACACCGACGGGTTGAGCCTCGAGCTCGCCGGGGTGGAGACCGATGGCGGCTACGTCACCATCAACCGCCACTGCCAGAGCAACATCGCCCACATCTACGCCGCGGGCGACATCAGCGGCAAGCTGCCTCTGTCGAGCGTGGCCAGCATGCAGGGCCGCAAGGTGGCCGAGCACGTAATGGGGCTGCAGAAGGTGGCCCACCGCCACCTCGACTACGACAAGGCGGCAAGCGCGATCTTCACCGAACCGGAGATCGCCGATGTCGGTTTGGCCGAGGCCGACGCGTTCTCGATGGGTCGCAAGATTCGGGTCACCAAGGTGCCGTTCAGCTCCACCCCGAAGGCGTTGATCAACAACGATTGGCGCGGGTTCGTGAAGATCATCTCGGACCCCGCGACCGGCGTGGTGCTCGGCGGCTCGATCGTCGGCCGCCACGCGGCCGAGCTGATCAGCGTGATCGCGTTGGCGGTCACCGCCAACTTGAAGGTCACCGACATCGTCGAGAGCCTGCTGGTGCACCCCGCACTCAGCGAAGCTCTTGCCGAAGCGGCCGAGTAGCGACCCGCCCGTGCCCGCTGATCGCCCACCTCATATCACCGAGCTGCCGGGACAGGTGCAACTGGCGACGATCGCCCGGCGTGCGCTCGGCGTGGTCCTCGATCGGTTCCTGGTACTCGTCCCCGTTGCAATCGGCACGGTCGCGTTGGGGTTACGCCCGGGCGACGAGGTGAGCGGCGACATGGTTTTCGTGCTCAACACGGCAGTCGCCGCGGTGGAGTTGATCTACGCCACCGTGATGATCGCCGTGTTCGGTCGCACCGTCGGCAAGTTCGCGACCGGAACGCGGGTGGTCCGCCTCGACGACGGCGGCAGGATCGGCTGGTTGCAGGCCGCGCAGCGGGCGGTGGTCCCGGTGGCCGCGATCTCGGTGCCGCAGCCCGAGATCAGCCTCGCGCTGACGGTCCTGGTCTACTCGATGGCCTGGCTCGGCCCCTTCCGCCAGGGCCTCCACGACCGGGCCGCCGGCACCATCGTCATCCGATGACGACGACGATGTCCCCGGCGCCGACCGTGTCGCCCGCGGCGACCTTGATCTCGGTGACCGTGCCCGCTTTGGTGGCGGCGATCTGGTTTTCCATCTTCATCGCTTCGAGTACCACCACGGCCTGACCCTCCTCGACGGCTTGACCGATGGTCACGAGGATCTTCACGATCGTGCCCTGCATCGGCACCTCGACACTGCCCGAGGCGGTACCGCCGCCACCCGAACCGCTTCCCGAGCCGCGGGCCGGTTTCTTGGCGGCCCTGGCTGGGCCGGCGGCCATCATCGGCGCGTCCGGCACCCACATTTTCACGTCGAAACGCTTGCCGTTGACCTCGACGGTGGTGGCTCGCTGCACGAGCGGCGCGTCGTCGTCGCCAGCGGGGGCGGGCTGCTTCGGTGCTTCGATGCCGCTGAGATCGAGGCGCTCCTCGACCCACTTCGTGGAGTGCGTCATCGCATGGAAATCGGGGTGCGACAAGATGGCGATGTCGGCCGGGATAGTGGTGGCCACGCCCTCGACGACCATCTCCTGCAGGGCGCGGATGGTGCGGGCGATGGCCGTCGGGCGGTCCTTGCCCCACACGATCACCTTGCCGACGAGGTTGTCGTAGTACTGGCTGACCGTGTCGCCGGTCTCGTAGCCGGCGTCGAAACGCACCCCGAAACCATCCGGCGCGACGAGCTTGGTGATCGTGCCGGGCGAGGGGAGGAACTTGCCGCCGGCAGGGTTCTCGGCGTTGATCCGTACCTCGATGCCGTGGCCGCGCCGTTGCGCAGCAACCTCGGCCTGGGTCATCGGCAACGGCTCGCCGCTGGCGACGAGGATTTGCCATTCGACCAGATCGATCCCGGTGATGACCTCGGTGACCGGGTGTTCCACCTGCAGCCGCGTGTTCATCTCGAGGAAGAAGAACTCCTCGTCTTGGTAGATGAACTCGACCGTGCCGGCGTTGTAGTAGCCGACAGCCTTGGCGGCCTTGATAGCGGCCTCGCCCATCGCTTCTTCGATGCCGGGCGCCATGCCGTAGGAGGGGGCCTCCTCGATCAGCTTTTGGTGCCGTCGCTGCGCCGAGCAGTCGCGAGTGCTGACCCACACCACGTTGCCGTGTTGGTCGCCGACGATCTGAACCTCCACATGGCGGGGCCACGTGAGATAGCGCTCGATGTAGATCTCGTCGCGGCCGAAGAACGACTTCGCTTCGCGCTTGGCGCTGTCGATTGCTTCCTGCACGTCGGCGGCCGAATGGACCACCTTCATGCCGCGGCCCCCACCGCCGTACGCGGCCTTGATCACCAGCGGCCACCCGTGCGCGTTGCCGAACTCGAGGATCTCGTCGGCGGATGTGACGAACTCGGTCGTGCCCGGCACGATCGGGGCCCCGCCGCGCAGGGCGGCCTTGCGCGAGCTGACCTTGTCGCCCATCTCGTCGATCGCCTCGGGCGGTGGCCCGATGAAGGCGACGCCCTTGGCGATGATTGCCCTGGCAAAGTCGGCGTTCTCACTGAAGAACCCGTACCCCGGGTGGACGGCGTCGGCGCCGCTGCGCTCGATCGCGTCGAGGATCGCCTCGGTGTTCAGGTAGCTCTCGGCCGCGGTCTGCCCGCCGAGCGCGTACGCCTCGTCGGCGAGGCGGACGTGGAGCGCGTTGCGATCGAGTTCGCTGTAGACGGCGACGGTTGTGATTCCGAGTTCACGAGCGGCCCGGATGACACGGACAGCGATCTCGCCACGGTTTGCGATCAGGATCTTTTGCAGCACAGGTGGCAATACTTGCGGAATGGACATGGTCGGTGCCACCTGGCCCCCGGGTTGGCACGTGCGGGCGGTCGACGAGACAGGTAGCACCAACGCCGATCTGCTCGCCGCGGCAGCGCAGGGGGCGCCCGATCACAGCGTGCTGGTGGCCGGCTATCAGACCGCCGGGCGGGGCCGCCTCGACCGGGTGTGGACCGCTCCACCGGGGGCGAATCTGTTGGTTTCATTGCTGTTTCGCGCCATGCCAGAGCACCCGCATCAGCTCACCCAGCGCGTTGCGCTTGCAGCCGCGGCGGCCGTGGAAGAGGTGACCGGGCTGGTGCCGGCGCTGAAGTGGCCGAACGATCTGCTGCTCGGCGAGGCTAAGTTGGCCGGGGTGCTGGCCCAGGCCGGGGTAGCAGACGGGCGGGTCGATCATGTGGTGGTCGGCATCGGCCTGAACGTCGGCTGGGCCCCCGATGGCGCGGCCCGCCTCGGCGAGGACGTGCGCCCGCATAAGGTGCTGGCGGCGATGCTGCGCGCCTACGACGCGCTGCCCGTCGACGCGGTGCCGCTGTACCGGTCTCGGCTGGCCACCATTGGTCAGCCGGTGCGGGTGCATCGGCGTGACGGGCACCTCGATGGGCGGGCGGTCGACGTGGAACCCGACGGGCGGCTGGTGGTGATCGACGATTGTGCGATCACCCACCGCATCGACACCGGCGATGTCGTCCATCTCCGGCCGCGCCCCGGGTAGGCGGGTGCCGGGCCCGGCGTGGCGCGGTTCAGTACCCTTCACCTGTGATCCCCCACGAGCCGCAGCCCTCTCGTCGCGCCCCCAGCGCGGCTGGGCGGTTTCTCATCGCCGTGGGGCTGCTCGGGGCGATGGCCGTGGCCGGTGCCGCCGGCACGCTGGCTGCCGCGTCGACCACGATCGACGGCATCCAGCGGGTCCCGGGTGTGTCCGGCGTGCTCAGCCCGCCGAGTGGCACCGTCGAGAACTTCCTACTCGTCGGCTCGGACAGCCGCGCCAACAGCGACCCGCTGTCACCCGACTATGGCGGCATCGGTAGCGAGGCCGATGTGCAGGGCACCCGCAGCGACACGATCATGCTGCTGCGCCGCGACCGGGCGAACGGTCAGGCCGCACTGCTATCGATCCCGCGCGACCTGTGGGTCGACATTCCCGGCCGGGGTAACAGCCGGATCAACTCGGCCTACAACGCCCGCAGCGACGGGAACGGGCCCGCGCTGTTGGTGCAGACCGTGCAGAGTGCGCTCAGTCTGCCCGTGCACCACTACGTCGAGGTCGACTTCTCCGGATTCAAGGAGCTTGTCGACGCGGTCGGCGGAGTCGAGATCTGCGTGCTGTACCCGACGCGCGATGTCAATACGGGCCTGAACATCATGGAGCCCGGCTGCCCGATCCTGGGTGGCGTGCAGGCCCTCGCCTACGCGAGGAGCCGTTACTACGAGGAGTTCCGTGAAGATGGTGAATGGCACGTCGATGGAACGGCCGACATCGGGCGCACCAAGCGCCAGCAGCGCTTCGTCAACACCGCCTTGCAGACGGCGCTGGCGCGGGTGAAGGCCAACCCGTTCGAAGCCGGCGAGGTCATTGCCAGCAGCACCTCGGCAATTCGCCTCGACGACGAGACCGACGTGCTCGCCGCCGGTGCCTCGCTGCGCACCGCGGTGAGCGACGGCCTGGCCACCTACTCGTTGCCTGTGTACGGCGACACCATCGACGGCAACGCCGTGCTGCTGCTCGGCGACGGGGCCGACGCGGTCCTCGCCTACTTCCGCGGCGACGGTCCCGCTCCCGCCCTTTCACCGTGAGCCGCGCCGTGAGCGCGGGCCTGCCTGGCCTGACGGCATACTGTCGCCCGATATGAAGGCGCTCATCCTCGCCGGCGGTGCCGGAACCCGGCTGCGGCCGATCACTCACACCAGTGCCAAGCAGTTGGTGCCGGTGGCCAACAAGCCGATCCTGTTCTATGGCATCGAGGCGATGGTGGCCGCTGGGATCACCGAGATCGGGGTGATCGTCGGCGACACCCGAGCCGAGGTGATGGCCGCCCTCGGTGACGGTTCCGCGTGGGGCGCGGCGATCACGTTCATCCCCCAGGATGCCCCGCTCGGGTTGGCGCATTGTGTGCTGATCTCTGCAGATTTCCTGGGCGACGACGACTTCGTGATGTATCTCGGCGACAACCTGCTCGAGCAAGATCTCGGCGCGTTCGTGCGGGCGTTCGAGAGCGCCCGCGCCACGGCCGAGCCGCCTGCGGCGCAGATCCTGCTGAAGAAGGTGCCCGACCCGCATCGCTTCGGTATCGCCGAGCTCGATGCGAACGGCAACGTCGTCCGCCTCGTCGAAAAGCCCACCGACCCGGTCAGCGACCTCGCCCTGGTGGGCGTGTACCTGTTCGACCGCACGATCCTCGATGCGGTCCGGGCGATCGACCCGTCGCCGCGTGGCGAGTTGGAGATCACCGACGCGATCCAGTGGCTGGTCGATCAGGGTCGACGCGTGCGCCAGGAGGAACTGACCGGGTGGTGGATCGACACCGGCAAGCTCACCCCGCTGCTCGAGGCCAATCGGTTGCTGCTCGAGCGGATCGAAACGCGCCTCGACGGCAGTGTCGACGACATCTCGGTGATCGACGGCCGGGTGGTGGTCGAAGCGGGGGCGACGATCATCGATTCCACGCTGCGCGGCCCGCTGGTGATCGGAGCGGGGACCACCATCGCGCACAGCTTCATCGGCCCGTTCAGCGCGATCGGCAACGATTGCGAGGTGCGCAACAGCGAAGTCGAGCACTCGGTGATCATGGACGGCAGCCGCATCTGCGACATCCAACGACTCGAAGACAGCCTGATCGGTAAGGAAGCCGTGGTGTCGCGCTCGCAGGTGCGGCCGCGGGCGTTGCGGCTGATGGTCGGCGATCACTGCCAGATCGACGTCGAGTAGAGACGAGAACGGACCACATGGCACACATCTACGAAAGCGACGTCGTCAGCGGCGCATGGATCGTCGAACCGGCGATCCACGGCGATCAGCGCGGACTGTTCATCGAGACCTACCGGCGCGAGTGGTTCCCGAACGGCCGGGAGATGGTCCAGGGCAACCGGGCCAACCGCCAACGGGGGGCGCTCGTCGGCCTGCACTACCACCTCCACCAAGCCGACTACTGGTACGTACCGTTCGGCCACGCCCGAGTGGTGTTGCACGATCTACGCGAGGGCGGGCCCACCGATGGCGCCACGCTGACGCTCGACCTGACCGGCGAGAACCACCTCGGGGTGTTCATCCCGCCCGGTGTCGCCCACGGGTTCGCCGCGGTCACCGACATGGTGATCACCTATCTCGTCGACGGCTACTACAACCCCGCCGACGAACTCGGTGTGGCATGGGACGACCCAGCTGTCGATGCCGACTGGGGCGTCACCGACCCGATCCTGTCCGAGCGCGATCAGTCCAACCCGGCCCGCACCGACCTGAATGCCGGACGTCGCCCATACTGGCCAATGAGACTGTGAGCCGGTCATGAAGCTGTTCGTCACCGGCGGTGCCGGGTTCATCGGATCGAACTACGTGCGTCATGTTCTGGCCACCACTGACGACGAGGTCACCGTCTACGACGCGCTCACCTATGCCGGCAACTTGGCCAGCATCCGTGATGTGGTCGACGACCGCCGCTGCCGGTTCGTGCACGCCGACATCTGCGATCAAGACGACGTGCTCGAGGCGATGCAGGGCCACGACGCCGTGGTCCACTTCGCCGCCGAAACCCACGTCGACAGCTCGATCAAGGATGGCCACTCGTTCGTGCGCACGAACTGCTTTGGCACGAACGTGTTGTGCGACGTGGCCCGCCAGGTGGGTGTGGAACGGTTCCTGCACATCTCCACCGATGAGGTCTATGGCTCGATTGAGGAGGGCTCGTTCAGCGAGACCGATGTGCTCGGCCCGCGTTCGCCGTACTCGGCGGCCAAGGCCGGTAGCGATCTGATCGCGCTGAGCTACTACACCACCCACGGGCTGCCCGTGCTCGTCACGAGGTGTAGCAACAACTACGGGCCGTACCAGTTCCCCGAGAAGGTGATCCCGTTGTTCACCACCAACCTGCTCGACGGGCACAACGTGCCGCTGTACGGCGACGGTTGCAACGTGCGCGACTGGATCAATGTGCACGATCACAACACCGCTGCCGATCTGGTGCTGCGCGCCGGCGCGGTGGGCGAGATCTACAACATCGGGGCCGGCAACGAGATCACCAACAAAGACCTCACCTGCCGCCTACTCGAGCTGACCGGCCGCGACGAGAGCTTCATCACCCCGGTTGCCGATCGCCTCGGCCACGACCGCCGGTACTCGATCTCCCACGACAAAGTCAGCGCACTCGGCTGGGCGACCGAGCACGATCTCGTCGACGGCCTGGCCGAAACCGTCGAGTGGTACCGCGCCAACCGGGCATGGTGGGAACCGCTCAAAGCGGCCGCCGCCCTGTGAACGCAGCTGCGTCGTGAGGGTGCTCGTTACTGGGGCCGGCGGTCAGCTCGGCCGTGACACCGTGCTGACGTGCGAGGCGGCTGGTGACACGGTGTGTGGGCTCGACCATGGCGCGCTCGACATCCGTCGGCGCGATCACGTGCACGCGGCGATCACCTCGTTCGTGCCCGATGCCGTGATCCACTGCGCAGCGTGGACCGCAGTCGACGCATGCGAGGACGACCCCGACCGGGCGCTCGCGCTCAACGGGCTCGCGGTACGTCACGTGGTTGAGGCGTGCGACCGGGTTGGTGCGCATCTTGTGCACATCAGCACCGATTACGTGTTTGATGGCACGCTCGACCGGCCGTATCACGAGTGGGACGAGACGAACCCGACGAGCGTGTACGGAATCTCGAAGCTGATCGGCGAGACCGAAGCGCTGGCCGCCGGTCCCCATTCTGCGGTGGTGCGCACGTCATGGGTGTGCGGCGAGTACGGCGCCAACATGGTCAAGACGGTGCTGCGCTTGGTCGATCAGCATCCGCAGTTGTCGTTCGTGGCGGACCAGGTCGGCCACCCCACCTTCGCCGCTGATCTGGCGCCGATGCTGCGCCGCATCGCCCTCGATCGGCGTAGCGGCGTGCACCACATCACCAACCAGCGCCCGACAAGTTGGTTCGGTTTCGTGCAAGAGATCGTCGCGCTCACCGGTCGCGACCCGGCGATGGTCAGCCCGATCGCGACCGCCGACCTGCATCCGCCCCGCCCAGCCCCCCGCCCAGCAAACAGCGTGCTCGACAACGCCGTAGCCCGGATGACCGGCCTCCCCCCGATGCGCGACTTCGCCGAACCCCTCGCCGAACTCGTCGCCCGCCTCACCAGTCGGTAGCTGCGCCGCGCCCTGCCCTGCCTTGCGGCGCGCGGCACATCTCGGGCTCGGTCTCGACGACGAACGTCATCGATGATGCAGCCGACGCCTCTCCGCCCATCGCTTGTGCATTTTCTAGCGGGGAATGTTGTGCGGCCGGGCGGGTCAGTTGGAGGCGGAGTTGGTGGCGCATGCTGCGTTTGAGGCGGCGGGGATGGCGCGGATGTTGGTGGTGTTGGCGGAGTTTGATCGGCGGGAGGGGTGGGCGGTGTGGCAGTGTCGGTCGGCGCAGGAGTGGTTGTCGTGGCAGTGCGGGTTGGGGTATACGGCGGCGTCGGAGCGGTTGCGGGTGGCGCGGTGCTTGCCGTTGTTACCGAAGATTTCTGAGCATCCCCCCGTTGGGCGGACACTTCGTATAGGAGGATGTCCATGTCCAACAAGAAACGATCGCCGGGTCGCCCGGCGAAGTACCCGCCCGAGTTCCAGCGTGACGCTGTCGCGATGGTCCTCGAT
>JANNHO010000112.1:0-3932 GCA_031404435.1 Acidimicrobiaceae bacterium
AGCGCCTCGATGGCGACCACCTCACCGGTGCGCAGCGCCACGATCGGTTGGAAGTAGGCAACGATGCGGCTGTCGTTGAAGTCGTTGGCCAACCCGGCGAGCGAATCCGGCGTGGCCGCGGGAACCTTGGGCATCTTCGCCTCGGCCTCGGCGATCAACACCACCGACAATGCTACGGCCACGCCGATGGATTGTTATAGAATGTCGTCGGCCGTGGTCGACATGCACAAAAAGCCGTGGTTGCTCCCTGTGCTGCTGGCCAGCGGGAAGGTGCTGCCAACCGGATATGGGCTGACGCTCCACACAGCGTCGGTGGTCTCGTGGAGAAACCGCAGCAGGTGGTGCGCAGCCCTGTCGGTGCCTGCGTTGCGTGTGGTGTCGTCATCCATCTCAACAGTCATCGGCACCGGGAGCGCTGGACTTCAGCGATTCTTCAGCCGAACGACGGCTCGTGCAGAACGTCAGTTCTGAACGTCGGTAGCCTTCATCCAATGCCGGCGTCAGCCAATAGCAACTTGATCATCGTCCGCGGCGCTCGTGAGCACAACCTCAAGAACATCAGCGTCGACCTGCCCCGCGACCGCCTGATCGTGTTCACTGGGCTGTCCGGTTCTGGCAAGAGCAGCCTGGCCTTCGACACCATTTACGCCGAAGGGCAACGCCGGTACGTCGAGAGTCTCAGCGCCTACGCGCGGCAGTTCCTGGGGCAGATGGACAAGCCCGATGTCGACATCATCGAGGGGCTGTCGCCGGCGATCTCGATCGACCAGAAGTCGGCGAGCCGCAACCCCCGTTCCACCGTCGGCACGATCACCGAGGTGTACGACTACCTCCGCCTGTTGTACGCGCGCATCGGGGTGCAGCACTGCCCCAACGACGACACCCGTCTCGAACGCCAGACCCCCCAACAGATCGTCGACCGCATCCTCAAGCTTCCCGAGGGCACCCGGTTTCAGGTGCTCGCACCCGTGGTGCGGGGGCGTAAGGGTGAGTACGACACCATGCTGGCAGACCTTGCCGGGCAGGGGTACGTGCGGGCCCGCATCGATGGCGAAGTCGTTGACCTGGCCGAGTTCTTGAAACGTGACGACAAGCTGGCCCGCTACGAGCAGCACCACATCGAGATCATCATCGACCGTCTGGTGCAGCGCGAGGGCATCGACCGGCGCCTCACCGACTCGCTCGAAACGGCGTTGCGGCTTGCCGAAGGCGTCGCCCAGGTCGAGCTGGTCAACCGCGACGGCCTTGACGACGAGGTGCTCACGTTCAGCCAGCACCTTGTGTGCCCCACCTGCGGCACGAGCTACGAAGAGCTCGCCCCGCGCAACTTCTCGTTCAACTCGCCCTATGGCGCATGTGTCACCTGTGATGGTCTCGGCACCACCTTCGAAGTCGATCCCGAGCTGGTCGTGCCCGATCCCGATCAGAGCATCAACGATGGGGCCATCGCCCCTTGGCGCAGCGCGCACACCCAGTACTTCAACCGGATGCTCGAGGCGGTGGCCGAGGTGTACGAGATCGACCTCGACACGCCGTATCGCGCGCTCACCGCCAAGCAGCACAAGATCATCCTCCACGGTGTTGCCGGCGACTTGAAGGTCAAGTACAAGAACCGCTACGGCCGCAGCCGCCAGTACAACACGGCCTACGAAGGCGTGATCCCGTGGATCAAACGTCGTCACGAGGGTGCCGAGAGCGACTGGACCCGTGAGCAATACGAGGGCTACATGCGCGAGGTTGCGTGCCATGCCTGCGGTGGGGCACGACTCAAGCCGGCGTCGCTGTCGGTGCGGGTGAACGACAGGCACATCTCCGAGGTGTGCCAGATGAGTATCGGCGAGTCGGCCAAGTTTCTCGCGGCGCTCGAACTGAGCGAGCGTGACCGGATCATCGCCGAACGGGTCACCAAGGAGATCAACGCCCGCCTCGGGTTCTTGCTCGATGTGGGTCTCGACTACCTGTCGCTGTCGCGCTCGGCAGGCACGCTGGCCGGCGGCGAGGCGCAGCGCATTCGCCTCGCCAGCCAGATCGGTTCCGGCCTGGTCGGCACGCTGTACGTGCTCGACGAGCCTTCGATCGGCCTGCACCAGCGCGACAACCGTCGTCTGATCGACACGCTCATCCGCTTGCGCGATCTGGGCAACACCGTCATCGTGGTCGAACACGACGAGGACACCATTCGCGAAGCCGACTGGATCGTCGACATCGGCCCCGGCGCCGGCGAACACGGCGGTGCCGTGGTGTACAGCGGTCCGGTCAAGGGGATCTTGAAGGTCAAGGAATCGGTCACCGGGCAGTACCTGGCCGGCAAACGCTCGATCCCGGTCCCGCGCCAGCGCCGGTCGCCCGGTGGCGATCATCTCGTCGTGATAGGTGCCCGCGAACACAACCTGCGCAACCTCGACGTCGAGATCCCGCTCGGGTGCCTCGTCGCCATCACCGGAGTGAGTGGCAGCGGCAAGAGCACGCTCGTGCGCGACATCTTGCTACCCGTGCTGATGCAGAAGATCTACAAGAGCAAGATCGCCGCCGGCCGCCACAAGACGATCACCGGGGTCGAGAAGCTCGACAAGGTGATCGACATGGACCAGTCGCCGATCGGGCGAACGCCGCGTTCCAATCCGGCCACCTACACCGGGGTGTTCGACAACATCCGCAAGCTGTTCGCTACCACCGCCGAGGCCAAGGTGCGTGGCTACCTGCCGGGACGGTTCAGCTTCAACGTCGCCGGAGGTCGATGTGACGCGTGTTCCGGTGACGGCACGCTGAAGATCGAGATGCACTTCCTGCCTGATGTGTACGTGCCGTGCGAGGTGTGCAAGGGCGACCGCTACAACCGCGACACCCTGACATCACGTTCAAGGGGCGCAACATCGCCGAGGTGCTCGACATGCCGGTGGCCGAGGCGGTCACGTTCTTCGCCAACCAACCGCCGATTGCCCGCCACATGCAGACCCTGCTCGACGTCGGGCTCGGCTACGTGCGTCTCGGACAATCCGCACCCACGTTGTCGGGCGGCGAGGCGCAACGGGTGAAGCTGGCCAGTGAACTGGCTAAACGCAGCACCGGGCACACGATCTACCTGCTCGACGAGCCCACCACCGGCCTGCACTTCGAAGATGTTCGGCGGCTCCTCACGGTGCTGTCACGGTTGGTCGATCAGGGCAACACGGTGTTGGTCATCGAGCACAACCTCGACGTGATCAAGACCGCCGACTGGCTGATCGACCTCGGTCCCGAAGGTGGCAGTGGCGGTGGCCTCGTCATCGCCGAAGGTACCCCGGAACACGTGGCCACGGTGCCCGGAAGCCACACCGGTCGGTACCTGAAGCCATTGCTCGGCTTGTGAGCGTCGACGCAGCACCGCATGATGTGACCGGCACTGCGGCGTTGCAGCGGCGCACGCTGATCACGCTGCGAGTCGCCCAAATCCCGGCCCAGGCCGCAGTGTCGGGCGTGGTCGCGGTGGTCGCCTTGATCGTCAGCGACCTGCTCGACAGCGACCGGCTGGCCGGTGCCGGTGCAGCCGCGTTCACGTTCGGCGCGGCCTTCGTGGCCATCCCGCTGTCGGGTTTCATGCGCCGTCGCGGCCGCCGCCCGGGCCTGGTGCGGGCGTTCGCTGCCGGTTCGATCGGTGCATTCGTTGCTGCGCTCGGTGGGCAGATCGGGTGGTTCCCACTGTTCATCGTCGGCATGGTCGCATTCGGTTCCGGTCAGGTGGCCGGGCTGCAGGGCCGTTTCGTCGCCGCCGACCTGGCCGAGCCAAATGCGCGGTCGATAGCGATCGGTTCCGTCGTCTGGGTCGGCACATTGGGTGCCGCGTTCGGACCGTTGCTCACACCGTGGGAACGCCGTCTCGCCGGTGCCGTGGGGTTGGAGCCGTTGATCGGGCCGTTCGTGTTTGCCGGCGTCTTCTTCGCGCTAGCGGCTGG
>JANNHO010000113.1:0-1530 GCA_031404435.1 Acidimicrobiaceae bacterium
TGAGCATCCCCCCGTTGGGCGGACACTTCGTATAGGAGGATGTCCATGTCCAACAAGAAACGATCGCCGGGTCGCCCGGCGAAGTACCCGCCCGAGTTCCAGCGTGACGCTGTCGCGATGGTCCTCGATGAAGGTCGCAGCATTGCTGATGTTGCCCGTTCGATCGGGGTGATCGAGGGCACGCTAGGGAACTGGGTTGGCAAGGCCCGCAAGGAACGTCTCGCCGGTCAGGGTGTCACTGCCGACGAGCGTGCCGAAAATGCCGGGTTGCGTGCTGAGAACGCGCAGTTGCGGATGGAGCGCGATCTGCTCAAACGATCGTTGGCCTTCTGGGTGAAGGAGTCGACATCGTGAGCCGCTACGTGTGTGTCGCTGACCAGAAGGCAGCCGGGTTCCCGGTCATCAAAGCGTGCGAAGCAGCCGACGTGTCCACGTCGGGGTTCTATGACTGGTGCAACCGTGAGTCGGCTGAACCGACCGAGCGCCAGGTCGACGAAGCCGAGCTGGTCGAGTTGATGCGCGCGATCTTCGACGCTTCCGACGGCAACTACGGGGTCCCGCGAATGCATCGCGGGCTCCGCCACGCCGGCTTGGAGGTGAATGAGAAACGGGTCCGTCGCTTGATGCGTTTGCATGGCATGGCTGGGCGTTGCATCCGCCGCCGATGCCGAACCACGTTCCCCGGACCCGACGGCTACACGATCCCCGACCTTGTCGGCCGCGCGTTCAACCCGGGCGAACCCGACCGGGCGTGGTGCCAGGACATCACGTATATCGCGACCGGTGAAGGCTGGTTGTACCTGGCGTCGGTGCTCGATCTCGGCTCACGTCGCCTGCTGGGCTACTCGATGGCTGCCCACATGCGCACCGAACTCGTCCTCGACGCGCTGACCATGGCCGTGGCCGCCCGTGACGGCGCCGTCGCCGGTGTCGTCGCGCACGCCGATCGCGGATCTCAGTACACGTCGAACGAGTACCTCGACTACTGCCAGACCCATCAGCTCCGTGCCTCGGTCGGTCGGGTCGCGACGTGCTTCGACAACGCCGTCGCCGAGTCGTTCTGGGCATCGCTCAAACGCGAGTGCATCCAGGGCCGGGTCTTCGCCACCCGCGCCGAGGCCCGCCGGGCGATCTTCAAGTGGATCAACTGGTACAACACGACCCGGATCCATACCTCCCTGGGAGGGATCGCTCCGATCGAATGGGAACGCCAGCACGCTACGAGCTGCCCGCTCCCCAAGGCCAGCTGACCCCATGACCAGCCTTTCGTTACGTAACGAAACTGATCGCGATGTCAGGATCTGCGCCGCGTTGGACTGCACGAACCCGATCGCGTCGACCGGCAGCGGACGACCCGCCCGCTACTGCTCGCCAGCATGTCGGGTCCGCGCTCACCGCCACCACCGAACCGGTCCAGCGGTCGCCGAGGTCACCATGGGATCAGCCAGCAGCCGGGGCCGCCACCCCAACAACGCATGGATGGTCGTACTCCGCCGAGCTGACCGTGCCGCCGTCATCCACGTCGGACTC
>JANNHO010000114.1:0-2371 GCA_031404435.1 Acidimicrobiaceae bacterium
GGCATCGCCTCGTTGCGGCACGAGCTCGAACCGTTCGAGCGGGCCGGCGAGCACGAGCTGTTCGAGCGACTCGTTGCCGAAGCCGAAACCTCCGGCATCACGATGCTGATCGGTGCAGACACGGTCAGCCGGATGCCCGCATCGCTGCTGGCACGATGCGCGCACCGGTGGGTGATGCACTTCCACGATGCCCACGACGGTTCGGCGCTGGGCGTGCCGGCTGCGGCGATGCCAGCCGCAATCCCCGGGCGCGTCGTGCTCGCCGGGACGGCGGGGCACCTCCACGCGCAGATCGCCATCACCAACGCGGTCGCCAACCCGGTCAGCAACGCACATCGTCAACGCCATGCGGTACCGATGATCGGCGAACTTGCTGCGCTCGTCGAATCCGACACGCTGCCCGCGTCGGCGCTGGACGCCACCACGTGGCGGGTGCCGATCGGGCTGCGGTTTCACGATCTTGCGCCACTCGAGTTGGAGGTACCCGACGGCGACCACGTCCTGATCGTCGGCCCAACCCGCAGCGGCAAGAGCGGCGCCCTCCTCCGCTTCATCGAGGCATGGAGCGAAGCGACCCCGGGCACATCGGCGATCGTCGTGCTCACGCCGCGCCGGTCACCACTGACGGCGACGTGTTCCACGATGGCGGAGGCGATCACCGCTCTCGCTGGACACCTCGCCGCCGGGCGGTTGACGCTGCTAGCCGTCGACGACGCCGACTTGGTCCACGACGACAGCGGCCGACTGAGCGCGCTCATCGCAGCACGCACGACTGGACTGGTCGTCGTTGCCGCCGGGCGAGCGGATGCGCTCCGCCAAAGCTACGGGCACTGGACCACCGCGATCCGACGCAGCCGAATCGGGGTGATTCTGGCGGGGGGCACCGACATCGATGCCGACCTGTTCGGCGTCGCCCTTCCACGAACGCTGCCGCTCGCGTCGCGGCCCGGTCTGGCACATGTGGTTGCCCACGGCGACCTCGTACTCGGTCAGCTGGCCGTCGAGCCGTCGGTCCTCCCGGCCCCGCTGCGGACGACACGCACCCGTACACGCACCCGTACCCCCGGCACCCTCCCACCCGGCAGGCGTCGCGCCCCTCAGCTCGTTGCCAGACCAACGTCAACGTGACATCCACGGCGAGCGCAGACCCTCGACCGTGAAACGCGATCGCACCGGCGACAGCGCCGTATCGTTGCCGCCATGGCCCGCCTGCTCACCGTTGCCGCCGCACAACTCGGACCGATCCAACGCGACCACACGCGAACTCAGGTTGTCGAGCGGCTGATCGCGTTGCTCCGCGATGCCCATCATCACGGAGCCGAACTCGTCGTCTACCCAGAGCTCGCGCTCACCACGTTCTTCCCACGATGGTTCGTCGACGACATCGCCGACGCCGACCATTGGTACGAGACGTCGATGCCCAACCAGGCAACCCAGCCCTTGTTCGACGAGGCGAAACGGCTCGGCATCGGGTTCTGCCTCGGCTACGCACTCAAGGACATCGACGCCTCCGGAACGACGCACCGCTGGAACGTGCAGACCCTCGTCGAGCGCGACGGCAGCATCGTCGCCACCTACAAGAAATCGCACATCCCCGGCCACGAACATCACGAACCCGATCGCCCGTTTCAACACGCCGAACGCTATTATTTCGAGCCGAGCCCCGACGGGTTCGGTGCGTGGCGGACCTTCGGCGGCGTGGTCGGAATGATGATCTGCAACGATCGTCGCTGGCCCGAGAGCTACCGGGTGATGGGCCTGCAGGGGGTGGAGCTGATCCTGTGCGGCTACAACACCCCCATTCACTACGTCACCGATCCCAGCCAGGACATCTTGCAGGGATTCCACAACGCGCTGGTGATGCAGGCCGGTGCGTATCAGAACGGGACGTGGGTGGTGGGCGTCGCCAAGGGCGGCGTCGAGGAGGGTGTCGATTCGCTGGGGCAGACGCTGATCGTGGCCCCGAGTGGACAGATCGTCGCGCAAGCCCTCGGCACTGCCGACGAGCTCGTCGTTGCCCGGTGCGATCTCGATTGGTGTGCCCGGTACAAGAACACGTTGTTCGATTTCGACCGGTATCGGCGCCCGGAGCTCTACGGGCGAATCACCGCACAGCGCGGTGCCCTGTCACCTGGTTGACCGCTGACGGCACCTATACCGGCGTCCCCGGCCGTGCTCCAGCGAGCTACTCGACGAGCGGCACGGACACCCCGCAATTGCGGCTCCTCTGAAGCGGATCGCTACTCTGTAGGGGACAGGAATGTACAGTCGCCGATGCGTTCGTGCCGACGTTCGCTCAATTCCAGAAAGTGGTGCCCCTGGCGTGGGCACCAGCGAGGACCACCATGACCGAGAGCAATGCGTCCGCCGT
>JANNHO010000115.1:0-4723 GCA_031404435.1 Acidimicrobiaceae bacterium
GCCTCGCCGAGCACGTTGACGTTGAGGCGGAAGCCCTCGGTCCGCCGACGGGCGACATGGTCGGCAAATCCTGGGTCGCCGGCGGGGAGCACAACCCCGTTCGACTCGCGGATCAACCGGGCGCGCACCAGCGGCATGACCAATCGCGGCACGAGCGGCGCGAGCTTTGCCCCGACGACGAGCATGCTGCGATCGAGCAGTCCGAGCGACCGCGGTGCTCCGATGTCGGCGACCACCGTCGCAAACCGGGCGGCGGCGCGCTGCGGTTCATCGACACGTAGCACCTCGTCGGTCAGCGCGAACGTCAGCTCACGCAAGTCCTTGTCAGCGACCACAGCCGCCATCCGCCGCTGCTGGCGGCGCTCGCGAGCCGTCGCCGAACGATGCGACGCTTCAAGCAGCGCAGCCGCGACCGCAACGGCCGTTGTCGGCGGGGCCTCGGCAGGACCGGGCATCACAGCTCCTGACATGCTTGCTCACGTCCACGCTAGGCGGTGGCTGGTGCGGCGTCGATCCCCGGGCACCGTGGGGTGGCCTCGGTAGGCTTCGCGGTCGTATGGCAACGAACCATCTTTCCCGCTCGGCCTTCGAGCGCCTACAGGCCGAGTACGACGACCTCTCCACCCGCGGGCGGATCGAGGTGGCCACCAAGATCGAAGCGGCTCGCCTGCTCGGCGACCTGAGCGAAAACGGCGATTACCACGCCGCCAAGGACGAGCAGGGTCACATGGAGGGCCGCATCCGTGAGCTGCAATACCTGATCGATCCGCTCAACCACGAGATCATCGACCCGACCCACGCACAGGGCACGATCGGGCCGGGCACCATCGTCACCCTCGTGTACGACGGCGATTCCGACGACGACGCCGAGCGCTATCTGATCGGCCACATCGAGGAGAAAACCGACGACCTTGATGTGATGAGCGAGAAGTCGCCCCTCGGCGCGGCGCTGCTCGGCCATCGCGCCGGCGACGCCGTCGAATACCAGGCACCCCACGGAATGTTGAAGGTGAAGGTGCTCGCGGTAGGAAGCGCCTAGTGGCGTTACGCGACGGTGGCGGTGTCGCCAGCCCCACGCTCCCGCCCGGCGCGGCAATGGAGCTGCCGGGGCGCGGCACCACGTTCGTCCGCACGATCGCCGGACCGGCGGGCGCCCCGACGGTGATGTTGCTGCACGGCTGGACCGCCACCGCCGACCTGAACTGGTTCACGTGTTATGAGCCGCTCGGCCGCCACTACCGCGTGGTTGCGCTCGACCACCGCGGCCACGGCAAGGGCATCCGTACTCGAAAAATGTTCCGGCTGGAGGACTGCGCCGACGACGCGATCGCCGTGTGCGACGTGCTCGGCATCGACCAGGTGATCCCCATCGGGTACTCGATGGGCGGACCGGTCGCGCAACTGATGTGGCAGCGGCATCCGCAACGAGTGCAGGGTTTGGTGCTGTGCGCCACATCTGGGTACTTCGTCACGTCGCGTGAGGAGCGGCTCAGCTTCATGGGCCTCAGCGGCCTCGCCGCCGTCGCGCGGCTGACCCCGCTGCAAGCCCGGCGGTGGCTCACCGATCAGCTGTACCTGTCGCGCAAGTCGTCGGTCTGGGAGCAATGGGCGATCGAGCAGGCCAGCCTGCACGACTGGCGCACGGTGTTGGAGGCGGGACGGGCGATCGGCTCGTTCTCGTCGCGCAGCTGGATCGGCGATGTCGACGTGCCCACCTCGGTTGTGATCACCATGCGCGACCGGGTGGTGCCAGTGCGGCGGCAGGTGCGCCTCTTCGAATCGATCGGTGGTGCGGAAGCATTCCGCGTCGACGGCGACCACGACGCCGTGATCGTGTCCGACGCGTTCATTCCCACACTCCTGCGTGCGTGCGCAAGCGTCGTCGAGCGCACCCCCGCATCCCCCCGGTCCACCAACCTGCCCACCACATGCTCTGGAGACTCGGGCCCCGGCAACTCGGGCCCCGGCGACACAGGCCCCGGGGCCGGGTGACGACCTTCTCCCGGCGTGTGCTCGCCGCGACACCTGCGGTCGCCGCGGTCGCTGCTCTCGCTGCGGTCGGGGTGTGGCTGCGACGCAACGTGCGGACGCGCCGCAACCTCGACGTTGCCCGGCTCGGAATGCAAGTGGGTACTACCTACGCGTCGGCCGCGGCCCGCAAGCTGTTCGCTTCGGCCGAACGGCGCATCGAGCTCGACACCGAACGCGAACTGAAGACCGCCGAGGCCATCGCCGAGCGGCTCGGCAACATGAAGGGCGCGCTGATGAAGCTCGGCCAGATGGCCAGCTATCTCGACGAGGGCCTGCCCGCCCCCCTACGCGAGGCGCTCGCCCAGCTGCAATCGAACGCTCCGCCGATGAGCGCCGCGATCGCCGCCGAGGTGATCGAACGCGAGCTCGGCGCGCCACCTGAACAGCTGTTCGTGCAGTGGGATCCGGTGCCGCTCGCATCGGCCAGCATCGGCCAGGTGCACCGCGCCGTCATCGTCGATCCGGAATCCGGATTGGAACGGGCCGTTGCGGTCAAGGTGCAGTACCCGGGCGTCGGCGAAGCCATCGCCGCCGACCTCAGCAACGCCGACATGCTCGGGATGATCCTGAAGCAGGGCTTCGGCGGTCTCGAACCCGACGAGATGGTGGCCGAGATCAAAGAGCGGATCACCGAGGAGCTCGACTACTCGATCGAGGCGCGTAACCAGGCCGTGTTCGCCCGCCACTTTCGCGATCACCCGTTCATCAACGTGCCCGATGTGCTGCCGTCGCTGTGCACATCACGGGTGCTCACTTCTGAACTGGTGTCGGGTGCCACCTGGACAGAGGCCCTCACCTGGGACCAGCACCAGCGTGACCTGATCGGCGAGACGCTGTTTCGTTTCGTGTTCCGCAGCCTGTACGGGATGCACCTGTTCAACGGCGACCCGCATCCGGGCAACTACCTGTTCCACGGCGACGGGCGGATCACGTTCCTCGACTTCGGTCTCGTCAAACACTTCACCGACGACGAGATGCACACGTTCATCACGATGGTGCGCACCGCTGCGTTCGAACACGATGCGACTGCGTTCCGAGCCACGCTGGAACACGCCGGGATGCTGCGGCCGGGGGCTCCTGCGACGGACGAGGCGATCGGCGAGTACTTCAGCCAGTTCTACGAAAGCGTGCGCCACGATGCCACGATCACGTGGTCGGGCGAGTACTCCAGCCGCATCGTGCGCCACACCTTCGACCGGTCGAGCCCGATCTCGCAGTACGCCACCGTGCCGAAGGCGTTCGTGTTCATCCAACGGATCAACCTCGGCCTGTACGCCCTGCTCGGCCAGCTCGGCGCGACCGGCAACTACCGCAGGATGGCCGAGGAGATGTGGCCGTTCGTGCAGGGTCCGCCAAGCACACCACTCGGCGACCTGGAGCAGCCGTGGTTGCGCTTGGTGTCGGCCAGCGCAAACCGACCGCGCCCCGCCAGCTGACCGCGCCGCCAACGGAAGTGGAGTCAGATGTTCGGCGAGTCAGGTCAGGTGAGGGCCGGCCCGAGTTCCCCGGCGGACAGCGACGCGCGGATCCCACGGGTGAACACGAGGTAGGCGGAGGCTGCGAGCAAACCGAGTCCGGCAAACACGGCGATCGCCACGCGGGCTCCGGTGACGCCGGCAAGGACACCGGCAGCGAGATTCGACACCGTGATGATCAAGGTGACGATGCCGAAGTCGCCGGCAATGATGCGTCCGCGAAGGTGATCGGGGGCACGGCGCTGCAACCCATACGTCGACAGCGTCCACTGCGCACCGCCGCCGAGGTGCGCGAACAGCGCCAACACAGCCGCGATCGCGAGCGACGGGGCAACGCTGAGGCCGAGGTAGCACACGCCGAATGCCAGCCCCGAACAGCCGCACAGCAACAGCACATGCGACAGCGACGGCCCGACGAGACGGGCCGCAATGAGCGGGCCGAGCGCAACACCCACGCCACGCGCTCCGAGCAGCAAACCGGTGGCCCCGTCACCTCCGCCGAGATCCTCCGTGGCCAGGATCGCCAGCAACCCGACGATCCCTGCGCCCATCGCGAACGTCGCCTTCGAAGCGAGCAGCGCCAGGAGCGCGTGGTCGCGTCGGGCATAGGAGAACGCCTCGTGCATGTCGGCCAACGGCCGCATCCGTTCCGGTCCGTGCGCGCCCGGCACGCGGGGCTGCTGCATCGGCCGCCGAATCATCGACACGACAGCCGCCGCGATCACGAACGACGCGCTGTTGGCGGCGAAGGCCGTGTCGCGGCCGAACACGCTGGCGACGAGCCCTCCGAGCCCTGCGCCGACGGCGAGCATCGCCCCCCACAGCGACCCGAACAGCAACGCGGCCTTAGCCAGTTCCCCATCAGTACGGGCCAGGTTGGGTAGCCCGGCCTGCGCCGCCGGCCCAACGAATGAACCGAGTGCCGAGATCGCGCACAGGCAAGCAAACCCGAACCACAACGACCCCGCCGACCCCACTGCGAGTAGGCCCGCTGCGGCCACCGCTTGCAGAATCGAGACGGTCCGAATCACCTGGCGGCGGTCGAATCGGTCGGCCACCGGGCCGGCGATGGCCGACATCGCGAATGCCGGCAGCGCCTGGGCGACGTACACCAGCGTGACCAGGATTGCGGCGTCGGTGAGGTCTTGCACCAGCCCGACGAAGGCCACATAGGCGAACCAGTCACCGGCGAACGACACCACCTGGGCGATGAACAG
>JANNHO010000116.1:0-8897 GCA_031404435.1 Acidimicrobiaceae bacterium
CACCTCGCCATCGTTGGGCCGAGTGGGTCAGGGAAATCAACGTTGCTGAACGTGCTCGGCCTGCTCGACCGCCCGAGTGAGGGCCGCTACCTCCTCGATGGCATCGACACCGCCCTGCTCAGCGACAGCGGTCGTGCCGCCGAACGAGGCCGGCGGATCGGGTTCGTATTTCAGAGCTTCCACCTCCTTGCCTACCGGACGGTGGAGGAGAACGTCATGTTGAGTGAGTTGTATCTCGGCACGTCGCGCAAAGACCGCCGTCGCCGCGCCGTCGAAGCGCTCGAGCGGGTCGGACTCGGTCACCGGCTGGGTTTCGAGCCGGGCAAGTTGTCGGGTGGCGAACGCCAGCGGGCTGCGATCGCCAGGGCGTTGCTTGGTGAGCCCAGCCTGCTGTTGTGCGACGAACCGACCGGCAACCTTGATTCGCGCAACACCGAATCGGTGCTCGATCTCTTTGATGATCTTCGCCAGCAGGGCCTCACGGTGCTGGTCATCACCCACGACAACGACGTCGCCCAACGCGCCCAGCGACGCGTCCGGATGGTAGACGGCGAGCTCACCGAAGTGACCGAACTCGCGCACTCGGCCGAGTTCGCGCCGCGTCCGGCAGGTTCGGCGACTTCGCAGCCAAATCCGGATGGCCCGGAAGCTGATGACCCGGAAGTTGACGGTCCCGGCGGTGTCGACGTGACGGGCGTGCGATGAGGGGTCTGCGGCGGCGTCGCGTGGTGGAGGTCGATGGCCAGGCCGTGCGGATCGGCCGCCCGCACTTGCGCGCGTTTGACCTCGTCGATGAAACGCTTGCGGGTGTGTTCTCCCGTCCGGCGCGCGCTGCGCTGACCACCCTCGGCACCGTGCTCGGCATCGCGTCGCTCGTGGCCACATTGGGCATCTCGCGCACGGCCGGCAACCAGATCGTCGGTCGCTTCGACGAGCTCGCCGCCACGCAGGTCACCGTACGCGCCCGGACCAGCGGCTCGTCGTCAAGCTCGACGCGCCGGCAGGCGACGCCGCTGCCGTGGGCCGTCGAGTCGCGCCTCGACCGGCTCAATGGAGTGGTGGCATCGGGGGCAATGGCCGAGGTCGCTAATCCCGGTGCCGTCCGCACGGTTCCGTTGCGCGATCCGGAGTCGGTCAACGAGCAACTTGTCCCGGTGTACGCCACGTCGGTCGGTCTGCTCGATGCGGTGCGCGGCGAGGTGGCGGTCGGCCGCTGGTTTGACCAGGGCCACGTCGACCGAGTCGACCGGGTCGCGGTGATCGGCATCGACGTCGCCGACGAGTTCGGCATCGACCGGCTCGACAGCCAGCCGGGCATCTACATCGGTGAGCACCTGTTCACCGTGATCGGGATCATCGACGCGGCGCAGCGCGATCAGGGTTTGCTCGGCAGCATCATGGTCCCGTCGTCGGTCGCCGCCGAGCGGTTCGGGACCACCCGTCCCGATCGGGTGGTCATCGAGACCGACATCGGCGCCACCGGGGTCGTCGCCGAACAGGCCGCAATCGCGCTCAGCCCCAATGCGCCCGAGTCGTTGAACGTCACCGCGCCCCGAGGCCCCGAACGAACCAAGGGTGCAGTTCAAGACGACGTGAACCAGCTGTTCTTGCTACTCGGGCTGATCTCGCTGATCGTCGGGGCGATTGGCATCGCCAACGTGACGTTGGTGACGGTGATGGAACGAACCGGCGAGATCGGGCTGCGCCGTGCCCTCGGGGCCTCACGTCGTCATATCGGCTTGCAGTTCCTGGCCGAGTCAATGGCGATGGGACTCGTGGGTGGCATCATCGGTGCGAGCGCCGGGATCATGACGGTGGTCATCGTGTCGGGCAGCCGCGAGTGGACGCCGGTGCTCGATCTCTGGCTTCCGCTCGCTGCACCGCTTGCGGGTGCCGCGGTGGGGCTGATTGCCGGTCTGTACCCATCGATCCGAGCTGCCCGGATGGAACCTGTCGACGCACTTCGTGCTGGCACCTGATGACGGGCGCTATGGCCTGAGGGCCAAGGTCGCGCCCAGCGGACTTGACGCCGTGCGGAAGGTTTCGGGCATGAGTGCGGGCCGAGTTCGGGACTCTTGGCCCTACCAGCGCCTCGGTCGTCGTCCCATGATGATGTCATGACCAAGAAAATCTCTGTCGGATACGACGGCACGCAACACTCGGCCGAGGCCGTGGAATGGGCCGCGGAAGAGGCCGCTTCACGCGGTGCCGTCTTGCGGATCGTGTGTTGTCACAGCATCCCGGTGGCCGGTGCCGGCGGATATGGCTGGCCGGCGTCGAACGTCTTCGATGTGCTGCTGAAAGTCGCCGAGCAGAACTCGGTGCGAATCGGTGGTGTCATCGCCGGCGCCCACCGCGGGCTCAGGGTTGAAACGACCGTGTCGCCGGGGCCTGCCGACCTGACCCTCACTGACGGGATGGAACCCGACGACCTCATCGTCATCGGCGCAGGGCGACATGACGGCGCCGCAGGCTTCTGGCTCGGCAGCACGGCGCGACGCCTCGTGCGCCACAGCCCCTGCCCGGTGGTGGTGGTTCGTGGCGCGGCGAGTCGGGGCCGTCCGGACCGTGTGGTCGTCGGCATCGATGGTTCGTCGGCCTCGGACGCGGCGTTGGACTGGGCTGGCGACGAGGCCGACCGTCATCAGGTCGAGCTGGTTGTCGTGCATGCGTGGTCCTACCCGTACTCGGCGGTGAATGCAGGTACGTCGCAGGCACACGACCTGCTGCACGTGGACGCCGCGTGCGTTCTTGACCGTGCTGTCGAACATGCTCGTGAACGGGTTGGTGTGAAGGTGTCCGGTTGCCTGATCGAGGATGGCTCGGCGACAGCGTTGCTCAACGCGGTGCGAGACGGCGATCTCGTGGTCCTCGGTTCCCGAGGGCGCGGAGCAATCGTCGCCGGACTCCTTGGTTCCACCGTGAACGCGGTGCTCGATCGGGCTCAGACCCCGGTCGTGGTTGTTCGCAGCACGAACTGACGGGGACGTGCCCGAAGCGCTGGCTCGCCGACCTGACGGTGGCGCCGCACTCGGTCCGGATGCGATGCTGTGGCAAGATCTCGTCGATGTCGCTTCGAATCTTTCTTGTCGATGACCACGAAGTCGTCCGCCGTGGCGTGCGCGACTTGCTTGATGCGGAGGACGACTTCGAAGTTGTCGGCGAGGCAGGAACGGTGGCGGAGGCACTCGCTCGCATTCACGCCGTCTCGCCCGACGTTGCGGTTTTGGATGTTCGCCTCCCCGATGGCAGTGGCGTCGAGCTGTGCCGAGAGCTGCGTTCCAGCCATCCCGGGATTGCCTGTCTGATGCTCACCTCATTCGACGACGACGAGGCACTGTTCGAAGCGATCGTTGCCGGTGCAGCCGGCTATGTCCTGAAGCAGGTCAAGGGCAACGACATCGTCGACGCGATCCGCAAGGTCGGAGCCGGAGCATCGTTGCTCGACCCGGCATTGACCACCAGGGTGATGGACCGTTTGCGGGCCGGCGCGCAGGAGGATCCCCGCTTGGCCGGGTTGAGCTCGCAGGAACGCAAGATCCTCGAACTGCTTGCCGACGGCAAATCCAACCGGCAGATCGCGGCCGAGATGTTCCTTGCCGAAAAGACGGTGAAGAACTATGTCAGCAACCTGCTGTCCAAGATGGGGATGAGCCGCCGCACCGAAGCTGCTGTGTACGCGGTTCGACAAGCCGAACGGCACAACCGGCGATTCTGACCGCGACCGAAGAAAGTGGCGGCGAAGTAGGTGGCGGCCAAAGCGGGTGTTGATGGGGTGCCTACACTCCGGGGCATGGACCACATGGCAGGCCCCCGACAGCTGCGTCGCCTGCTGGACAGTGTGCTCACCGTCGGGTCCGATCTCGACCTGCACACCGTGCTCAACACGATCATCGCCACCGCCGTTGAGCTTGTCGATGCCCAGTACGGGGCGCTCGGTGTGCTGGACGAGACGGGTACCCGGTTGTCCGACTTCATCACGGTGGGTGTCGACGAGGCTGATCGCCAGCGCATTGGACACCTACCGGAGGGCCACGGCATCCTCGGGCTGTTGATCGTGACTCCCGAGCCAATCCGACTGCCCGACTTGAGTGAACACCCAGCCAGTTTCGGTTTCCCGCCGCACCACCCGCCGATGACATCCTTTCTCGGGGTGCCGATCGCGGTGCGCGGCAAGGTCTTCGGCAACCTCTACTTCTGCGATAAGCGTGGCGGCGATGTGTTCACCGACGTCGACCAGGAGCTCGCGGTCGGGCTGGCCTCGGCAGCCGGCATCAGCATCGAAAACGCCAGGCTCCACGCTCGGGTGGCCGACCTGGCGACGCTGGAGGACCGCGAACGCATCGCCCGAGATCTGCACGACACCGTGATTCAGCGGCTGTTCGCAGTCGGACTCAGTCTCCAGGCCACCTTGCGTTTCGTGGCGGACACCACAGCGGTCACCCGCATCACCGCAGCGATCGACGACCTCGACACCACCGTACGCGACGTGCGGTCGGCGATCTTCGAGCTGCACACCGCGAGGGTGCCGGGGCGTTCTGTTCGCCAAGAGCTGGTTCAACTCGTTTCGGAATCGGCACGTGGCCTGGGGTTCGATCCGCTCCTTCGCTTCAACGGACCGATCGACAGCGCTCTTGATGATGCAGTGGCAGACGAGCTTTTCGCAGTGACCAGAGAGGCCTTGACGAACGTCGCGAAACACGCCAACGCGCGAGCCGTCGAGGTCTCGATCGAGGTTCGCAACCGATGGTTGTCGGTTCAGGTCACCGACGACGGCATTGGTTGCGAACCAGAACCAGAACCCGAATCCGGCTCGGGTTCCGGGCGCGGTGTGAGCAACCTTCGAGCCAGAGCGCTGCGGATGGGCGGAACGTTCGAGATCAACCGATCGAACCCGAGCGGCACCGAGCTCTACTGGAAGGTCCCGCTGAGCTGAACATCGACGCAACTCAGAGGTAGCCGATCTGCTGCGCCGCGGCCGTCAGCGCGTCACGGTGGTCGGGATGGGCGATGGCGATGAGGGCGGCTGCGCGACTTCGTATCGATCGGCCGCGCAGCTCGGCCACACCCCATTCGGTGGCCACCTTGTCAACGGTGTTCTTCAGGGTGGTCACCACATCCCCAGCAGCGAGCTGCGGCACGATCTTTGACACGGCGCCGTCTTTTGCCGTGGAGTGCAGTACGACGAAACCCTGCCCATCGCGCGAGTACATCGCTCCCCGGGCGAAGTCGGCCTGCCCGCCGCTGGACGAGTAGTAGGCGCCCGAAACCGTCTCCGATGCGCACTGCCCCAGTAGGTCCACAGCGATCGTGGCATTGATCGAGACGAAGCCGGCCTCCTGGGAGATGACACGTGGGTCGTTCACGTACCGCACGGGCCACAGCTCGAACGCGGTGTTCTCGTCCAGGAAGTCGTACAGCCGACGCGTTCCGAGCGCGAACGTGCCGACAACCTTGGTGCGGTTCAACTGCTTGGCGACACCCGTGACCACGCCCAGTTCGACGAGATCCATCACGCCGTCGGAAATGAGCTCGGTGTGCACTCCGAGATCGCGATGGTCGACCAACGCGGCGAGGATCGCATTGGGGATCCCGCCAATGCCGACCTGCAGTGTCGAGCCGTCGCGGATCCGCTCTGCGACCAGATCGGCAATGCGCCGATCGGCGTCGCTCGTAGCAGGAGGCGCGACGTCGATGAGCGGATAGTCGGCTTCCGTCCACCCGATGACCTGGCTGATGTGGACCTGATTTCGGCCGAACGTGCGCGGCATCTGGGTGTTCGCCTCCAGGAAGAAGCGAGCCCGCCCGATAAACGACGACACGTAGTCGGCATTCAACCCGAGGCTGAAGTAGCCGTGACGGTCAGGCGGTGATGCCGCCGCAAGCACCAAGGGATCGGACGTTGCGCCGAGCAGGATCGCCCGCATCTCGGAGAAGTTGTTCGGCACCAAGTCGAGGGTGCCCGCGTGGAAGCACGGTCGCGTGACGTGCGACAGGAAGTACGAGACGTGTCGCAGCCGGTCGTTGAACGCACCATGCAGATACGGCCGATCACGCAGCGCGTGCATCTGATGAATTCGACAGTTCGATAACGAGTCGGCGTTTCGCTCGATCACGTCAAGCAGCGTGACCGGCTCGCCGTTCGCCAACGGAACGATGATGTCACAGCCCGCTTCGATGTGTTCGAGGACGGCGTCGCACGGCGATGACGCGACCATCGGTCGCAGGAGAGGTGGACCCGTCATGTCACCAGTCAAGCTTGATTTCGCGGGTGCGTGATCACAACCGGGCACGCGGACTCGTCGGCGACTGTGAGTGCGACCGACCCGAACAACGCTGTCTTGAAACCGCTGCGACCTCTCGATCCGATGACCACGAGGTCGGCATCCTCGCCGGCCCGAACGAGTGCCGCGGCTGCGGGTCCCTCGACGAGCTCAGCGGTCACGTGTGAAGTCGTCCGGGCTCGACACTCGGCGACCGCCCGATCAAGGGCCTGTCGCGCGTGCTCGTGCTGGCCTGCTTCGCGAGCCTGCACGACGCACAGAACTGATCCGTGGAGGTTTGCCTCAGCGCACGCCCATTCGAGTGCGGTCGCTGCTGCGCTCGACCCGTCGACCCCCACCACGATCTTCTCGATCGGGCGCCGACCGCTACCGTTCACCACTACGACCGGACATGCGCTCCGACGTGCGGCGGTTTGCGCAACAGTACCGAGCAGCATTTGCCTGGCTACCCCCATCTCGGTCGAGCCGATGACGAGAAGATCGGCGTTCTCCGTTTGAGCGATCAGGGCATCGCGAGGGTCAAGGTGGGTCGCCGTCGCGCCGACTACGAGGTTCGGGTAGCGGCACCGAATGTCGTTGACCATGGCGGCGAGTCCCTGATGTTGACGTGCCCCCACCCCGTAGAAGTCGACGTCGGCCGGAACCGCCCAGCAGGTCGTGACACCGAGTGACGATGAACGGCGCTCGGCTTCGGCAGCGGCCCAGTGCACCGCCTCGACCGAGCCGCGCGAGCAATCGAAGCCGACGACAATGCGATGATGCATCATGGTCGGCGGGGACTGTGGTTGCGTGATGACAATGCTCATGACCTCAGGATGGCAAGTTCTGCTCGGCGGCGGTAGGGCCTTCGGTCCTCACTGACTCGGCACGGCTCGTGTCATCGTGATGCTGGGGGCGTCTCGTCGGCACACACGACCAGGACCGAATGCTCGGTTGCGTGAGCGATGACGCCCGCAGTCGATCCGACTCGGAACCGACGCACACCGGTCAGGCCCAACGTACCGAGTACCACCAGGTCGGCATCGTGGCGTTCGAGGTAGGACAACAGGTCGAGTGTCGGTTCTCCATGGCGGGCGATGTGGTGGTCGACGTCGACACCGGCTGCTTCCAACGACGCGGTAGCGGTCGCCACCGCCCGCTCGACGTCGGTTCGACCGTCCTCGACCGTCAGGACCGTGGCCGACAGCCCGCTCGCCCATGGCATCATGCACAGCGCCTCGGTCGCGCCTTGCGCATGGGGGGAACCGTCGTGACAGACGATCACCCGCCGCGTCGGCCGACCATGCCGCGCGATGAGCATCGGCGCCGGCGGGCGAGTCATCAACCATTCGACGGTGCTTCCGAGGTGCATCGCCTTCGCCATCCCGGGGCCACGTTGGCCGACGACGAGGAGATCGGCCGGCCGGCACAACGCGAGTCGTGGATCGCTGTCGATGGTCAACTGGACGACCTGGTCGAACCGCGCTTCGGTGAAGGCTCGGCGAGGATTGAGCGGTGACCATTCGCGCGGCATCGCAGGTTCCGAACGGGCAACGACCGGATCGGGCATCACCGCAGTGAGCACCTCCACCCGCCACCCTGGCCAGGCGTGGGAGTTGATCCACAGCCAGGCGAGGTCCGCCGAGGAGGAACTGTCATCACCGAAAACCATTGTTTTGCTCGTCATGGTCCAATTGTCGGTCGTGGGATGCTGAAACGGTAGAGGCGATGGTCCTCAGTTGTCCGTTCGTGCTTCGGACGCTGGCCCGTTGCGACGGTCGGGTACAAAGTCATACACGGCGGGGACCGATGACTCTGACGCCCTCGGGGTGATTTCCGTACCTTGATGATCATCCACACCGATCAACGGAGCCACACCATGAGCAGCCCAGTCATCGAACGGCCAGCACCGACGCTGGCAACCACACCCGTAGACCCAACGGCGACCGCAACCCCCGTCGTTGCGTTGCAGCGACGCACCATCGACAGCGTTCTGATCGGTTTCGGCCTTGTCGCCATCGTCGTGTTCGCCGTCGCCGGCGCACTGTTGACCTGGGGCAACAACTTCTCTGCCGACTACGTCCGCGACGAGCTCGCCTCGCAGAACATCACCTTCCCCTCAGCTGAAGCGCTGACCGAGGAGGGCCGCACCGACCTCTTGAAGTACGCGGGAGAGAACCTCGACACCGGCAAGGAAGCCGAGGCCTACGCCAGCTACATCAACGGCCACCTCGAGGGGATTGCCGGTGGCGCCACCTTCGCCGACCTTGGAAAGCCCGAGCGTGCAGCGAAGGGTGCCGTCACCGCAGCGATCGAGGCAGGCGAGCCGCAAGCAACCATCGACGAATTGCAGGCCACGGCCGGTGCGATCACCGGCCAGCGCGACTCGCTGTTCAGGGGTGAGACCCTGAGGGGCCTGCTGCTGTCGGCCTACGCCTGGTCGACGGTGGGCACGATCGCCGGCCTCGCCGCCATCGGTGCATTCATCGCCGCCGCTGTCATGGCCGTCCTGGTGGCCCTCGGAACGGTTCACCACCGCAGGCTCCCCACGACCGCTCATTGGTCATCAGAACGATGCTGCCTGTCTCGGCTACGGCAATGTTGCCGCCGGAGATGCCCATGTCGGCCTCCAGA
>JANNHO010000117.1:0-4661 GCA_031404435.1 Acidimicrobiaceae bacterium
GGAACAGGATCTTTTCGGCATCGCCGTGATTGTGCACCTCGGCACCAACGGCACCGTCACCCAGGGCGAGCTCGACCAGTTCATGGACACGCTCGCCGGCGTGCCGAACGTGTTGGTGCTGACCGGCCGGGCGAATCGCGAGTGGATTGCGGGCAACAACGAGCGACTTCGTGCGCTTGGGCCCGGCGGCGCGAACGCTCGCGGCAACGTGATCCTGATCGACTGGGCCGAGCGTGCAAGCGAGTGCGTCGACAACTGCTTTGCCCGAGACGGATTCCACCTCAACCCGAACGGCCAGCAGTTCTACACCTCGCTGATTCTCGACACCCTCGGGCTCTCGTCGGGCTGAGTCAACCAAACGCGGCCACGCGCAGGTCGTTCGTCGGGACGTTCGTGACCAACGCGCGCCCTGGTGGCGCATGATGGTCACGGACCGGGGTTTCGCCGGGTGGTGGGCCAGGCGGGTGTCACGTCGGGTCGTTCGACTCGGAGCTGCAGCATCCGAATCCGTAACGTCGGATCTCATGGACGGTGCGATCGCTTCGTTGTTGGACCTCACTGGCAAGGTTGCGGTCATCACCGGCGCGGCGACCGGGATCGGGGAAGGCATCGCCAGAACGCTGGCAGCGGCGGGCGCACACGTGGTGATCGCCGACATCGACAGCGTCGGCGCCGAGCGCGTCGCCGCGGCGATTGGCGGGACGGCGGTGCAGCTGGATGTCACCGACGCCGAGGCGTGTCGCACGATGCTTCGCGACATTGGTGAGCGCGTCGACGTGCTCGTCAACAACGCCGGATCGTTCCATGAGGCCGGCAGCATCCTCGACCAGTCGGTCGAATCGTGGCGTCGTTCGATCGACGTCAACTTGGCCGGCCTGTTCAATTGCAGCCAACCGGTGGCCCGGCGCATGGTCGCCCAGGGCGACGGTGGCGCGATCGTGAACATCGCATCCGTCGACGGGATGCTGCCGTGCCTCGGCACGGGGTACGACTCAGCGAAAGCGGGAGCGATCCAGTTCTCCCGCAGCCTGGCGGTCGATCTCGCTCCACACGGTATCCGCGTCAACGCAGTGAGCCCCGGTGTTGTCCCGGTGCCGACGCTCGATCGGATGCACGCCGGCGAGATCCGGCACTTCTGGCCGGCGGAACCGTCGTTGAGTGGGCTGATGGGTCCATTGATGCGGAGCCGGTCAGCGAACGTACCGCTCGGACGCAAGGGCACACCAGCCGACATCGGTCATGCCGTGCTCTTCTTGGTGAGCGACGCAGCAAGCTACATCACCGGCCAGAACCTCGCAGTCGACGGCGGATGGACGCTGGTCTGACGCCGGCCACCCACCCGCGCTCGACGTGCGAGCAGACACGATGACAGGACGATGAGACGACGATGACCACCCAATCCAATCCGACCCCGACGATCGAGCAGTTCCTGGCGATCGAAGCCTGCCGTGAGGCCGCTCGCCGATACTCGTACGGCGTCGACCGCCTCGACGCCGAGGTGATGAAATCGGCCTACTGGCCGGACGCGACCGATGACCACGGGGTGTACGTCGGCAATGCCTGGACGTTTTGCGATCGGGTCGTCAGCACCCACGACCGGTGGGCGTGGACGATGCACACGATCTTCAACCATCGCGTTGAGATCGGCGCGGATGGTGCCACGGCATCGGGCGAGGCATACAACGTGAGCTACCTCTTCAACGAGGACCAGCGGCGACTTTCCACGTGGTACGGCCGGTACCTCGACACGTACGAGTGTCGCGACGGCGAGTGGCGCATTGCACACCGGGTCTGCGTTCACAACAGCGACGTCGTCGAGCACCTTCCCGACACGATGGGGATCGACGCCGGCGCCTTCCGTCAGGGATCGTTCGACCGGCCCGCCAACCAGCGACCGATTGGCCCCTGACGCCAGGATGACCTCGTAGCCCCGGCTCGGCTCACCACGCCTGATTCCGGTGCGCTCGGCCACCAGGGAAACCGCTCGCCTGCTGCCGGTCCGGTGACGGACGGTGCCTCGCGTTGGTCCAGACTGCGTGTTCGGGATAGGTGACGTGGGGGTCGACGTGTTTGATTTCAGTGGCAAGACGGTGTTGGTCACCGGGGCGTCGATGGGGCTCGGCGAGGGCTTCGCTCACGGGTTTGCTGCGGCTGGCGCAGACCTCGTGTTGACTGCGCGCTCGGCCGATCTGCTCGAAGGCGTCGCCGACACGTGCCGCGCCTCTGGCGCAAAGGTGACGGTGGTTGCGGGCGACGTGTCGATCGAGGACGACGTCCGCCGAGTCGTCGATACAGCCGTCGAGCGGCACAGGCGGATCGATGTGCTGATCAACAACGCGGGCGTCAGCGACATGCGCGGGATTGCGCCGGAACACTTCGACATGCCGACGTGGAACAGGATCCTCGCGGTGGACCTCAGCGGTGCGTTCATGTACCTGCGCGAGGTCGGCCGGCACATGCTGGCGTCCGGCGGCGGCTCAATCGTCAACATCTGTTCGATCATGGGTCACGGCGCGAACGAGTTGAACGTGATTGCGTACACCGCCGCCAAGGGTGCGCTGCGAAACGTCACGATGCAGCTCGGCTGCGAGTGGGCGGACCGTGGAGTGCGGGTGAACTCGGTCTCTCCGGGCTTCATCGTCACCGAGATGGTGCGGCCGGCGCTCGAAGGGATGGGGATGGATCGCTGGATCGCATCGCGCACACCGATGCGCCGGATCGGCGAGCTGCCCGAGATCGTTGCACCGGTCATGTTCCTTGCCTCCGACGCCGCCGGGTACATCACCGGCCACGACCTGAACGTCGACGGCGGCACAAACGCGGCGAACGGCTACTACCAGATCCCACCGATCCATCATGAGTGGAATGCCGATACTGCCGCTCGAGTCGGCACCGGGTACCCCGGTGTTCAGCCGCGCCCCGAGTGGTACGAGGCGATGCGCGCCGGGATCCCCGGCATCCACGACGCCGCAGGCTGAGGCAAACTTCCTCGGAAACCGGAACCCACGGTTCGTGTCGTAACCAATCGCTGAATTAGTTTTGGCGCCAGGACGCCTGCAGCGTCTTGGCCACCGCCCTCGGGGAGGGCGATGGGTCACTAGCTATACGGGGGATTGGTTCCTATGAATTCACGATCCATCACGTCGTCGCGACGCCTGATGGCGGGGCTGTTCAGCCTCGCTTTCGCTTTCGCGGCGTGCGGCAGCGATGAAGAGGCCGTCGTCGACGAGGCGCCGACCGAGACTGCGTCGGGCGCGACCGAGCCAGCGGCCGAATCGTCCGATGAGCCATCGGACGAAACAACCGCCGAGACTCCGGCACCCACTGCCGCGGAGGAGCCGAGCGACACCACCGGCGACACGGCGGAAGCACCAAGCGGCGAAGCGACCGGCGAGCCGATCCGGATCGGGGTACAGAACCTCGAGGGTGATCCGAACGGATCGTTCCCCGAGTTCTCAATCGCAATCCAAGCGGCGGCCGATTATGTGAACGCTGAGCTGGGCGGTCTCGGGGGTCGCCCGATCGAGATCGTGCTCTGCAAGTCGATTGTCTCGCCGGACGATTCCCAGCGCTGCGCGAACGAACTGTCCGCTGACGGCGTCGACCTGGCGATCTCGACGATCAACTTCTTCGGCAACCACTTCTCGATCTACAAGGGCTCGGACATCCCGGTCCTCGCGGTCACGCCGATCACGATCGCCGACTTCACCTCGCCCGGCGTCTTCGCGATCGGTGCGGGTGGCGGATGCCTCGGCGTCCACACCGGCCTGATCCAATTTGCCACCGACGAGATCGAAGAACTCGAAGGAATCACGGTGAGCAAGGTCAGCGTGCCGTGGGCCGACACACCTCCTGGCGTCGTCTGCTATAACGACCTCGAAGCGAAGCCGCTCGACGTGATCAACGGTACTGAGCCGGGTGACGCCGCTCGTGCCGGCGAACGGCCGGACCTCACCCACATCGGTGTACCGCTCGCCCCGGCAACTCCCGACGCAACGCCGCAGGCGACCGAGGTCCTCGACTTCGACCCCGACGTGATCGTGTTCTCGGGCCAGGGCGCAGACTGCTGGAACCTGGTCGATGCGCTGGGCCGGGTCGGCTGGACGCCGGATCAGGTCCCGCTCGTACTCTCGGGTGCCTGCATCGACTTCACCGCAATGAAGGCCGCCGGCGACCTTGCCAAGGGGATCTATCTGACGGGCACCGAGAACGGGCTGCTGTCGCCGCTCGAGGGCCTCGAGGGTCAGCACCTCGAAGATGCGACCACCTACCAGACCAAGGGCCTCGAGTACGGCATGACCGAAGACGACCTGTTCAAGGGGTTTGCCGGCCAGGGCTTCACGGCAATCATGTCGCTGTGGCAGATCGCTCAAACCATCGACGGTGACGTCACGGGCGCGTCGATCAGCGAGGCCTATTCAGCAACCGACGGCACCCAGCCATCGTTCGGCAACTCGCCGCTCAACTGCAGCGGTGCACCCGAGCCATATGTGGCGGTCTGCGGCTCATCGATCTCGGTCGGTCAGTGGGACGGGGAGAAGCTCGTCACCGTCATTGAACGGCTCAATGGACTCGACCTTGTGGCCGGCACCGCACTCCGACCTGGCGGCTGATTGCACTGAGTTTCCGCGGGTGGTCCCGGCATCGGGACCGAACACCCG
>JANNHO010000118.1:0-5051 GCA_031404435.1 Acidimicrobiaceae bacterium
ATCGCCGAGAGCTACGCCGAGATGCAGGCCGCCCGGCTGCTCACGCTGCATGCGGCATGGAAGATGGACCAGCTCCACGCCGCCGGAAAGCACTACAGCGACGCCCGGGTCGAGATCGGGGTGATCAAGTTCTGGGGTGCGAAGGTGCTCTACAACGTGATCGACCGGGCCATCCAGGTGCACGGATCACTCGGCTACACCACCGACCTGCCGCTGGAGAGCATGTACCGCGCCGCCCGGGCGGCACGCATCTACGACGGACCCGACGAAGTGCACAAGGTTACTGTTGCCCGCCAGGTGCTGAAGCGGTACCGCCCGAGCGACCCGTCGATCGAGCACCTGCCCACGCGGCGCGCCGAGGCGCTGGAGAAGTTCGCCGGCTACCTCGACGACCTCGCTGTCAATCACTGAGCCCCGTCGCGACCCGCGCCGAGTTTCAGCTGCACCGGGGTTCAGCTGCACCGGGGTTCAGGTGCGCTTGGTGCGGGTCGCGAAGACCTCGGCGGCGATCGGTTCGCCGAGCAGGTAGCCCTGCACCATGTCGCAGCCGAGCATCCGCAGGCGGTGCAACTGATCGGCCTGGGTGACCCATTCGGCCACCACCTGCATCTCCAACGCATGTGCGAGTTGGATGATGGCCCGCACGATCGGATCGTCGTCGCCGTTGTTGCCGAGGCTGCGCGCCACCGTACCGTCGAGCTTGAGCACGTCTGCTTCGCAGTCGCGCAGTGCGGTGAGCGACGACACCCCGACACCGAAATCGTCGAGCGCCAACTGCACCCCGAAGCGGCGCATCGCTTGCAAGCTTCGTGTCGCGGCGCCCTGCGCATCGTTGAGTGTCGACTCGACGAAGTCCATGGTCAGCTGGTGCGGGTTGAGATCGAGCGAGCGCACGATTGCCAGCACACGTTCGACGAAGGTGCCTTCCTGTAGCTGGCGCGACGACACGTTGACGTGCACGCTGAAGGTGCGCTCGACGAGGCCCGCATCGAGCCACGCGCGCGTGTCGGTGCACGCCTGGCTGATCACCCAGTCACCGATTGGCACGATCGCGCCCGACTCGTTGGCCAGATGCAGGAACTGGGCCGGCAGCAGCCGCCCGCGGGTGGGATGATCCCAGCGCAACAACGCCTCGGCGCCCACCACTCGGCCGCTGTGGGTGGAGATGATCGGCTGGTAGGCGAGGCGCAGTTCGTCGTTGGCGAGGGCCCGCTCGAGCTCCGCAGCGAGATCTTTCTGGGAAGCGCCCTCGGCGCGCATCGCTTCGGTGTACATCTCGACGCGTGAGCGCCCGCGGCGCTTGGCGGTGTACATCGCCGCGTCGGCGTGGCGCAGCACCGTGAGCGCGGCGTCGCTCGACGACACCCCCTCGAGTTGCGCCGACGACATGAGCGCCACGCCAACACTCACCGTCAAGTCGACCTCGACACCGCGGATCATCATCTTGCCGCTGAGCGCGAGTCGGATCCGTTCGGCCAGCTCCAACGCCGAGTGTTCGTCGATGCTGCCGTTGCACAGCACCACGAACTCGTCACCGCCGATGCGGGCAATCACATCAGACGGGCGGGTCGCCTGGGCAACACGATTGGCCACCTGGGCCAGCAACGCGTCGCCGACGTCGTGTCCGGCGTTGTCGTTCACATCTTTGAGCTTGTCGAGGTCGAGGAACAGCAGGGCCACATGGCCACGTGTGCCACGGATGCGTTCGAGCGCGTCGGCAGTGTTGCGCAGCAGGAGGATGCGGTTGGGTAGACCGGTGAGACCGTCGTGGGTGGCCTGGCGGAGCAGTTCGCTCTGCATGTGGTTACGGGCGGTGACATCGCGCATCACGCCACCCCAGTACTCGATCACCCCACCGTCGTCACGACGGATCACCAGATCGACATCGAGGATGCGTTCCAATCCGTCGGGCCCGCGGAAGCCGACCTCGCCGGTCCACTGCGACGTGACCGACGACGACAGCAGCTCGCGGGGAAGCTGATCACGGATCGTTTGCAGCAGACCGCGCACCATCGGATCGCGGATCAGGTCGACCGAGTGGCTCGCGCCGAACAGGATTCGGGCGCCCTCGTTGGTGAACACTGGCGCACCGTTGCGATCGAGGATGATCACCGCATCGGAGCTTGGTTCGATGACCCCGAGCAAACGGTCGAGCAGCACCCGGCGGCCGATCGAATCGGTGTCGTCGGTGGCCACCCCCGCATAGCCGTTCACCCGTCCGAGGTCGTCGCGGATGGGGCTGGCATGCACCTTCACCCACAGCAGCCGGCCATCTCGGTGCCACACACGGAACTCGAACGCGAACGCAGCCTCCGATGCGCTTGCTTGGCTCCATGCCGCTTCGGCGCTGGAGCGGTCGGCAGGGTGCGCATTGGACCACGGTGTGGTGCGCGCCGAGGGGACCTCGCCGCCGAGCGCCAGGGCCCGGAACGCCAAGTTGGCCGCGACAAGGCGGCCGTCTCGGTCGGTTTCGAAGATTGCAACCGGCAACTGGGTCAACGTGTGATCGATGGTGGTTCCAGGGGGTGAACTACGAAGTGAGTTATTTCTCGCCGAGTCAATATCGGTCACGCACCGCTCCGACTGTAGGTGCCGGTGAGCTGAGCGACAGCGAACGTCGAACCCTCGATGGCCGCGAGAAGTTGCGCACCAGGTGAGCCATCGGCCAGTTCGGTCTGTTGCGCAAGGAAGTGGACGCTGATCTCGTAGCGGTGTTCGCCCGATGGCGGGCACGGCCCGGTGTAGCCGGGGTTGCCCGAGCCGTTGAGACCGACGATCGCGAACTCGGGAACGACCGCCTCGCCGAGCGAGGTGGCCAGCGGGTCGAGGCCAGCCAGGGTCCAGTGCACGAACGACGGTGCATCTAGGTCGACCATGCTGATCGCGATCTCGATGGTGCCGACCGGGGCGGGGGTCCAGTTGAGCTCCGGCGACACGTTGTCGCCGTCGCAGGTGAAGCGGGCATCGATCGCCGCGCCGTCGGCAAACGGGCCAGTGAGGACCGATGCGCTGGCCTCGACGGGTGCCGCGCTGTCGACCGGGCTGGAGGGGAACGGGCTGGTGTCGACTGGGCTGGTGTCGATGTCGGCCGTGTCGATGCCGGCAGTGCCGAAGCCTGGTGCGTCGAGCACCGTGGTCGAGGTGGACGGTACAGACACGCTGGTGTTTTGATTCGGGCGGGCTGGGCGAAGCTCGCGACCGTCGTTGTTGCAGCCGGCGATCCCGCCGAGCACGCTGATCAGGAGCAATGTCGCCACGCGCACCGTGAAAGAAGAGGCGACCCGCTCGCGCATAGCCCAATACTAGAGGTGTCGAGGCGCTCGGCTCGGTGTTTGTGGCAACGGATCTGGCAGGTCGGTCGCGGTGGGCCGTCCCCGGTAGCGTGGCGGCCGTGAGCGATCCAGCGTTGTGCATCCTCACGGTGCACGCCCATCCCGACGACGAAGCCTCCAAAGGGGCGCCGACGATGGCGATGTACGGCCAACAGGGTGTTCGCACCGTGTTGGTGTGCTGCACCGGTGGCGAAGAGGGCGACCTGCAGAACCCGGGCCTGCGCGAGCCCGGCCAGCCGTTTCACGGCCTCACGCCCGAGCAGGAACGGGCGATGCTCGCCGAGGTTCGACCGGGCGAGCTGCAGCGCTCGGCCGAGGTGATCGGTTTTGACCGCGTGGTCATGCTCGGCTACCGCGACTCGGGCATGGTCGACACCGAGCCCAATCAGCACCCCAACTCGTTCCACATGGCCCCCCTCGATGAAGCGGTTGGCCGTTTGGTGCAGATCATCCGCACCGAGCGTCCGCAACTGATCGTCACGTATGGCGACGATCAGAAGGGATACCCGCACCCCGACCACATCAAGGTCCACGACATCTCCATCCCCGCGTTCGAGCGGGCGGGCGATCCTGCCTGGTACCCCGAACTCGGCGAGCCGTGGCAGCCAAGCAAGCTGTACTACGCCACCTGGTCGAAGGCTCGCCTGATGGCGGTGCACGAGGGGATGATCCGCCTACGTGGTGAATCACCGTTCGACCAGACCTGGCTCGACCGCCCCGATGCCGATTCGCGGATCACCACCAAACTCGACATCGGGCCGTTCCTGTGGGCCCGGACCGGTGCATTGAAAGCACATGCCACCCAGGTCGACCCCAACGAAAGCTGGTGGTTTGGGCTCGACGATGCGCAGCTGGCCGAGGTGTACCCCTACGAGGACTGGATCCTGGCCCGCTCGCTGGTCGGCATGCCGGGGCCAGGTGAGTTCGAGCGGGACATGTTCGTCGGCTTGCGCGAGCCGTCGATGGAGTCCGAGGCGGCGTCGTGAGCGACATCGAGAGCGTGCAGTATCGGGTCGCCTTCGCCAAGAACGACGAGGCGATCGATGGGCCCGATGGCGCCGCTGTGGTCATCACGATCGGCGCTGTCGACGCCGGGCTCGATCCCACGGTCGCCTACATGCAGGGCAAACTGAAAGCAGCAGGCCATACGGGAGTTCTGTTCACCGTCCTGCGCAACGGCGAGGCCGCCGCGGCGATCAGCCGGCTCGCATCGCGTCCCTGAGGGCGCGGTAGCCGATCAGAATGGCGCCGCTGCTGCGGATCAGTTCGCGGAGCTCGTGGTCGATGGTGACGAGGCGCAGGTCGTCGATCCAGCCTTGTGCTTGCGGGGTGAGGGCGCGGACCTCGGGCGTGTCGATGGTGGGCTGCACGTGCACTTCGGTCACGCCGGGCTGAAGGTTGGCGATCGCATGGAACACGCGCTCGCGGCTGCCGGCGCGCCAATCGTGATCGAAGTGGTCGGGGAACACCACACCTTCCTCGGCGGCGAGCTTGCGAAACGGGAAGCCGGCCTCGTCGGCGGAGATGGTGGACGGCAACCGGACCGGTAGCCGGAACTCGACCGCGAGTTCCATGTACACGTCGAAGAACTCCGGCCGCAGCGTGATCGCGGTGAGATGCGGGGCGAGGTGGGTGACGTCGATGCCCCACGCGAGTGCCCGTTCGATCTGCGCCCGGCACTCGCGCAGCACCTCGGCCGGATCGGCGTGCTCCCACAGG
>JANNHO010000119.1:0-3792 GCA_031404435.1 Acidimicrobiaceae bacterium
CTGCTCGTCCGGGTCCTCTTCCCGGACGGGAGAACGTTCTGGGCCACGCCGGGTGGCGGGATCGAACCAGGTGAGCGCAGCGAGGAGGCGATCCGGCGCGAGCCGAACCCGGGCAAGGGCTACGAGTTCGTCGACAAGATCAGCGGTGGGCGTATCCCCCGTGAGTACATCAACCCGACCAACCAGGGCATGCAGATGGCACTCGATTCTGGTGTGCTCGCCGGCTACCCAACCGTCGACGTCAAGGCGTCGTTGGTCGATGGCCAGTACCACGACGTCGACTCGTCGGAAATGGCCTTCAAGATCGCCGGTCAGATGGCGTTCAAGAAGGCTGCCGAGATGGCCAAGCCGGTCATCCTCGAGCCGATCATGGCCGTCGAGGTGGTCACCCCCGAGGACTACATGGGTGACGTGATGGGCGACCTGTCCAGCCGCCGCGGCCGTATCGAAGGCATGGAGGCGCAGGGCAACGCGCAAGTCATCCGCGCCCAGATCCCATTGAGTGAGATGTTCGGCTACTCCACCGACCTTCGCTCACGCACCCAGGGCCGGGCCACGTACACGATGCAGTTCGCGCAGTACATGGAAGTGCCGCCCAACATCGCCAGCGACATCATCAAGCGCGTCCGCGGCGAGTAGGTCGTCGCCTCAATGGCCCGGCACCCGTCCTGCATGGGCGGTGCCGGGCCGTCCTCGCGTCCGAACACGATGTACCTGGATCAGGCGATTGCGCGAGGTGAGCGTGCATACTGGCGACTATGGCTGGACCAAGTAGGGCGCGTGCCTCGCGGAGTCAGGCGCCGGGTCAGGTCCGCAAGCTTGGTCGTCCGCCGCAGGTAAAGGCGTTGGACACTCGGCGTAGGATCCTCGATGTCGCTCGCGGCGTGTACGCCGAGCGGGGCTACGACGCAGCGACCAACAAAGAGATCGCCGATCTTGCGAAGATGACGACTGCGGCGTTGTACTACCACTTCGCGTCCAAGCGCGACCTCTTCCTGGCGGTACATGAGGACGCACGCGAACGCGTGTATGCCAGGTTCGAGGAGGTGCTCGACCCCGGAGCCAGCTTTGCCGACCAATTGATCAGCATCCTGAACGAGACGCACGCGCTGAACGATGCCGACCCCACCTTGGCGCAGTTTCTCGCCGCAGCACGGACCGACATGAAACGGCGGCCCGACCTGTACGAGGCACTGGAACATCGGGCCGAGTTCCGCAACCAGTTCTTCGATCGAATCATTGATTCCGGCGTGCGTAGCGGTGAGATCAAGCCCGAGAACCGTCGGCTGGTCAGGGTGTTCATCATTGCCATGGTGACCGGCATGACCGACGCCTTGAGCGACGATCAGTTGATCCACAGCCAAGCGATCGATGCGGTCAAGGCGATCTTCGCCGGCGATCTGGTGCGAGCCCCGCGCTCGACCCGCGGTCGCCGGGCCGGCTGAACGTCGGTGGTCGATCCGCTGCGTGTCCGTAAGTGATCAACGAGTAAGTTAAACCGCGTCCTGCTGGGACCGACGAGAAGGGGATTGCCATGGGGGTGCTCGACGGCCGTGTTGCTTGCGTCACGGGTGGAACGAGAGGGATCGGGTTGGCCATCGCCAAGGCGTTCCTCGACGAAGGTGCCAAGGTCGTCATCAACGGCCGCGATGCAGCAAAGGCTCAGGCCTCGATCGATGGTTTGAACGCGGGGGACCGGGTGCACTTCATCGCCGGTGACGTGAAGCAGCGCGACGACTGCGAAGCGATCATCGAGGGCACCGTGGCCCACTTCGGATCGATCGACATCCTCGTGCCCAACGCTGGCGGCGGAAGCGATTACGCACCGATCGCGCAGATGACCGATGCATCGATGGAAGACGCGATGCTGTGGAACTTCTGGCACACGTTCTGGACGATGCGTGCCGCACTGAACCACATGATTCCCAAGCAATGGGGGCGGATCATCACGATGAGCTCCGTCGAGGGCAAGATGGGCAAGCCGGCGATCAGCAGCTACGTCGCGGCCAAGCATGCGATCAACGGGTTGACCAAGTCGGCGGCCAAGGAGGTCGGAACGTTGGGCATCACCGTCAACGCTGTGTGCCCGGGGGCGATCGAGACCGACGTGATGATGTCGCAGGGTCCTGGCGCAGCCGAGGCGATGGGCCTCACCTATGACGGGTTGCTGAACATGTTCGCCCAGGAATCCGCGGTGAAGCGCTTGAACGAGTGCGAGGACGTGGCGCTGGTCGCAGTGCTACTGGCATCTGATGCCGGAGCTGGAATCACCGGATCGATGATCTCGATCGACGGCGGAACCTCGCCGTACTGAGTGCACTCGGAACATCGGACGAACAGGGGAGCAACATGGGAACGAACAATCAGAAGTTGGCAGGCAAGGTCGCCTGCATTACCGGCGGCACGCGCAGCATCGGCCGCGCGATCGCGGAGGCGTTCATCGCCGAGGGCGCATCGGTTGTCGTCAACGGCCGCGACGAGGCAAAGGGCCAGGTGTGCCTCGACGAGATGAATGCTGGTGATCGGGCCGCGTTCTACGGCGGCGACGCATCCAGGCAGTCGACCGTGGAGGGACTGATCGACTTCACGATCGAGCGCTACGGCCAGCTCGACATCTGCTGTCTCAACTCCGGCGGTGTGCTGCACACCGCGCCCGTCGCGCAGATGAGCGACGAGGAGTGGCAGCTCGAGATGGACTGGAACCTGAACCACGTCTTCTGGGGTATGCGTCGGGCGCTCAACCACATGATCCCGCGTCAGGCCGGGCGGATCATCGTGACATCATCGGTTGAGGGCAAGCTCGGCAAGCCGGGCATCCCCGGCTACGTCACCAGCAAGCACGCAGTGAACGGATTGGTGAAGTCAGCGGCCCACGAGGTGGGCACGCTCGGCATCACGGTCAACGCGATCCTGCCGGGGATCATCGAGACCGACATCGTCCGCGCCACCGGCCCCGAATCGGCCGTTGCGATGGGTCTCGCGGGCTACGACGCACTGATCGACATGTTCGCTCAAGAATCGTGCATCAAGCGCCCGAACAAGGTTGAAGAGGTTGCCGCTGTCGCAGTGATGTTGGCGAGCGACGCGGCTCGCAACCTGACCGGGTGCTTGTTCCCGGTCGACGGTGGAACGATGCCGTACTGATGGACGAGTTCATCGACGGTCACCTCGGTCTCAGTGCAGACGAGGTGCTGACCACCACCAGAGCCGTGCGTAAGCGTCTCGATCTGCAACGACCCGTGCCGCGCGACGTGCTGGCCGAGTGCGTCAACATCGCCCATCAGTCGCCCAGCGGCAGCAACATGCAACGCTGGCGCTGGGTGTTCGTCGACGATCCGGCCAAGAAGCTGGCGCTCGCCGAGATCTACCGCAAGCGCTTCTTCGCCTACGCAGCCGAGTCGGGCAAGCCGGCCAGCGAGCAGGCCAACGACGTCATCCAGGAATCGGCCACGTACCTCGCCAACAACCTCGAACACGTACCGGTGCTGGTGATCCCGCTGCTCGCCGACCGGATGACCGAGGGCACGCCTGTTGCCCGTCAGGCGTCGCGGTGGGGTTCGATACTGCCCGCGGTGTGGAGCTTCATGTTGGCGTTACGCGAGCGCGGGTTGGGCTCGTGTTGGACGACGATGCATCTTCCCGACGAACGCGAGGTCGCCCAGCTGTTGAACATCCCGTACGACGACTACACCCAGGCGGGCCTGTTCCCGGTGGCCTACACCATTGGCACCGAGTTCAAGCTGGCCAAGCGTCCGCCGGCCGAGGACGTCATCCGCTGGAACGAATGGTCGT
>JANNHO010000120.1:0-5326 GCA_031404435.1 Acidimicrobiaceae bacterium
GCCGAGAGCGCGGCGTCGTGGGCGAAGATCCCGCGTCGGCTCTCCAGGTTCGGGCACGATAGGTTCACTTCCACCGCGACCACCTCGGGCGGGGCATCGCACAGCAGGCGCGCGGCGCGCCGGTAGTCATCGACCGATCGGCCCCAGATGCTGGCCACCACTGTGGCGCCGGTGGCGATCAGGTCGGGCAACTCGTGGTTCAGCCAGTGGGTCAGCCCGGGCCCCTGCAACCCGACGGCATTGATCATCCCCACCCCAGCGGGATGCAGCCGGGGCGCCGGGTTCCCCGCCCATTCGAATGCAGCGATCGACTTCGTGACCACCGCCCCCAGCGCACCCAGATCGAGGTATGCGGCCAGCTCCCGCCCGTACCCGGCGGTGCCAGATGCCAGCATCACCGGACTCGACAGCTCCACCGACCCCACCCGAACCCGACCGTCCACGCCTCTCACCAGCCCCGCCCCCAAGATCTGGGCAGTATTCCTCCCGGAAACCGAGAGAAATCCTGCCCAGATCGCTGAATTGCGCGACGGGGGGTCATCGGCGGTGGAACTCTTGCAGGGAGCGGACGGTGAGCTGGTCGCCGGCCTGCTCGGCCATGCCCTGCACGGCAGCGAGCGCTGCCGCGATCGTGGTGACCGAGCTGACCTGGTGGCTGGTGGCGGCCTTGCGGATCTGCTCGCCGTCGCTGCGGCCGCCACGGCCTTGGGGGGTGTTGACCACGAAGCTGATCTTGCCATCGGCGATCAGATCGACTGCGGTCAGCGAGGCGCCCTCGCTGACCTTGCCGACCACCAGATCGACCGGTTGACCGAACCGGGCCAGGTACGCAGCGGTTCCTTCGGTGGCCGCGATACCGAGGCCGAGCTCACGCAAGCGAGTCGCCACGACGAGCCCGGCTGGCTTGTCACCGTCGGCGAGCGACAGAAACACCGTGCCATCCGACGGCAACAGCGTGCCGGCCGCAAGCTCGGCTTTGAAGAACGCCTTACCGAAGGTGACATCGATGCCCATCACCTCGCCGGTGGACCGCATCTCCGGTCCGAGCGCAGTGTCCACTTCGGGGAACCTGCTGAACGGCAACACGGCCTCCTTCACCGCAACGTGCCCGTGATCCGAAGGCGGGATCAGCAGACCCTCGGCGCGCAGCTCGGCCAACGTCGCCCCGAGCATCACCCGTGTGGCCACCTTGGCCAGCGGCACACCCGTGGCCTTGGCCACGAACGGCACGGTGCGGCTGGCGCGCGGGTTGGCCTCGATCACGTACACCGTGGTTCCCGACACCGCGTACTGCACGTTGATCAGGCCACGCACGTCGAGCGCCGCGGCGATCGAGCGGGTGTACGCCTCGATCACTTCCACCACCCACCTCGGCAGTGTTTGCGGGGGGATCGCGCATGCGGAATCTCCCGAGTGCACGCCGGCTTCTTCGACGTGTTCCATGACGCCGCCGATGAGCACCTCACCGGTGTGGTCACGGATCGCGTCGACGTCGACCTCGATCGAATCCTCCAGGAACCGGTCGACCAGCACCGGCCGTTCGGCCGACAGCCCACCCTCTTTGCCGAGGCTGCCGAAGCTTGCCAGCTCGGCCATCGCCCGGCCGAGGTGGTTGTGGTCGTGGACGATCTGCATCGCCCGTCCCCCGAGCACGTAACTCGGCCGGACCAGCACCGGGAACCCGACACGGTCCACGATCTGCAACGCCTGCTCCAGATCGGTCGCCGTGCCGCCGGGAGGCTGCGGGATGCACAGTTCGTCGCACAGCACGTTCCACTTCTCGCGATCTTCGGCGAGGTCGATCGAGGCCGGCGAGGTGCCGGCAATGATCTCGGCAGGCAACAGACCGGCCAGCTTCAACGGGGTCTGGCCGCCGAGCGACACGATGACCTTCGGTGCCACTCCCCCGCTCGCTGCGGTCTCGGCGGCGATCACGTTGAGGACGTCCTCACGGGTCAGCGGCTCGAAGTACAACCGGTCGCTGGTGTCGTAGTCGGTGCTCACCGTCTCGGGGTTGCAGTTGACCATCACCGTCTCGAAACCCGCATCGCGCAAAGCGAACGAGGCATGCACACAGCAGTAGTCGAACTCGATGCCCTGCCCGATCCGGTTCGGACCGCTGCCGAGGATGACCACCCGCTGGCGGTCGCTCGGACGCACCTCACTGTCGTCTTCGTAGGTGCTGTAGTGGTACGGCGTCTCGGCCGCGAACTCGGCCGCACAGGTGTCGACCGTCTTGAACGTTGGCATCACGCCGGCTGATTCGCGAGCGGCGCGCACGGTGAGCTCGTCGGTATCCCACAGGTAGGCGAGCTGGGCGTCACTGAAGCCAAGGCGTTTCGCTCGTTTCCACGACCTTCGATCCATCCCCTCGAAGCCGACCTCGGCAAGCACCGCTCGCTCCTCGGTGATCAGGCTCATCTGGTCGAGGAACCACGGATCGATCCGGGTCGCATCATGCACCGCTTCGATCGACACGCCCCGCCGCAGCAGCTCACCCACCTGCTGGATGCGGTCCGGTGTGGCGATGGCCGCAGTCGCGAGCAGGTCGTCGTCGCTCACCCCGTCGAGCTGACATTCGGCAGGGTCGCAGCCAAGGCCGAAACGGCCCTGCTCCAACGAGCGCAGGCCTTTCTGCAAACTCTCCGGGAACGTGCGCCCGATCGACATCGCCTCGCCGACCGACTGCATCTGCGTGCCGAGGATGCCAGTTGTGCCGGGCAGCTTCTCGAACGCCCACCGCGGGATCTTGGTGACCACGTAGTCGATGCTCGGCTCGAAGCTGGCCGGGGTCATCTTGGTGATGTCGTTGGGGATCTCGTCGAGGGTGTAGCCGACGGCGAGCTTGGCGGCGATCTTGGCGATCGGGAAGCCGGTGGCCTTCGAAGCCAGCGCCGACGAACGCGACACGCGCGGGTTCATCTCGATCACGACCTGCTCGCCGGTGCCGGGGTGCACGGCGAACTGCACGTTGCTGCCGCCCGTCTCGACGCCGACCCGGCGGATGCACGCGAACGCGGCGTCGCGCATCTGCTGGTACTCGACGTCACTGAGGGTTTGAGCCGGGGCGACGGTGATCGAATCGCCAGTGTGCACGCCCATCGGGTCGAGGTTCTCGATCGAGCAGATGATCACGCAGTTGTCGGCGCGGTCGCGCATCACTTCGAGCTCGTACTCCTTCCACCCGGCGATGCTCTTTTCGATCAGGATCTCACTGATCGGACTGGCCGCAATGCCTTTCGCAGCAAGGGTTTCGAACTGCTCGGGCGTCGACGCGATGCCCGTGCCATGACCGCCGAGGATGTAGGCGGGACGGATGATCGCCGGCAGCCCGATCGCGGCGATCACGCGACGGGCGTCGTCGATGTTGTGGGCGATCCCGCTCGCAGGGACGTTCAGGCCGATCTCGATCATCGCCTCTTTGAACTTACCGCGGTCCTCGGCTGTGGCGATCGCCTTGGCGTTGGCGCCGATCATCTCGGGCGTGCCAGGAATCCCGATGATGCCCCGCTCGAACAGCGCCATCGCGGTGTTCAAGCCGGTTTGGCCGCCCATGGTAGGCAGTACCGCGTCGGGCCGTTCCCGCTCGATGATCTTGGCGACCACCTCCCACGTGATCGGTTCGATGTAGGTGACATCGGCGAAATCGGGGTCGGTCATGATCGTGGCCGGATTCGAGTTGACCAGGATCACCCTGTAACCCTCGTCGCGCAGCACACGGCACGCCTGCGTGCCGGAGTAGTCGAACTCGCAAGCTTGACCAATGACGATCGGGCCAGATCCGATGATCAGGATCGAGTGGATGTCGGTGCGCTTGGGCATGTCACGCCACCCCCAACTCTGGCTCGATCAGTTGTCGCGCCGACGGCGCCGCGCTGCGCCGCCCGGTCCCGCCCATCAGCTCGTCGAACATTGCGAAGAGGTACTTCGAGTCGTGCGGGCCGGGGCCGGCTTCGGGGTGGTACTGCACGCTGAACGCCGCAGCATCGTTGACTCGCATGCCTTCCACCGTCATGTCGTTGAGGTTCAGGTGGGTGACCGTCGCCGTGCCGACGAGCGACTCGGGATCGACGCAGAAGTTGTGGTTCTGACTGGTGATCTCGATCTTGCCTGTCGCCTCGTGACGCACCGGGTGGTTGCCGCCGTGATGTCCGAAGGGCAGCTTGAACGTGTCGCCACCGATCGCCCGGCTGAGCAACTGGTGCCCGAGGCAGATGCCGAACACCGGCACCCTGCTCAGCAGGTCGCGAATCGCGTCGACGGCGTAGCCGACCTCGGCCGGGTCACCGGGGCCATTGGACAGGAACACCCCGTCGGGGTTCAGTGCCAGCACCTCTGCTGCGGTGGTGCTCGCCGGGACAACGGTGACCCGCCCGAGGCCGCTGAGGTCGCGCAGGATCGATTGTTTCATCCCGAAGTCGTACGCCACCACGTGCCGACCCGCATCAGCGTCACCCACGCTGTAGCTGGTTTCGGTGGTGACCTCGGCAACGAGGTCGATTCCGTCGGTGCCGCGTTCGGCCGCGGCCGCAGCGCGCACCGCAGTCTCATCTGCGCCGAACGCGCCGGGCATCGCCCCGGTGTCGCGCAGCAACCGGGTGAGACGACGAGTGTCGATCCCCCCGATCCCGCCAATGCCGTAGCGGGCAAGCAATGCGTCGAGCGACGCCTCCGCCCGGTAGTTGCTGTGGCGGCGGGCGATGTCACGAACGATCACGCCGCGACAGAACGGGCGGCGAGATTCGAAATCGGTGGCATTCACGCCGTAGTTGCCGATGTGCGGTGTGGTGAAGGTGATGATTTGGCCCGCATACGACGGGTCGGTGATCACCTCCTGATAGCCGGACAGCACGGTGTTGAACACCACCTCGCCACTGAACACAGCAGCCGACTCAGCCGACGCAGCCGGTTCGGCCCCGAGCAGGTCGCCTTCGAAAACACTGCCGTCGGCGAGCACGAGCACCCCATCGCGAATCACTTCTTCACCAGCCCTGCTGCGGATTTGGGCACGGGTACGAAAAACGCCCCATGACGGGGCGTTGTGAACAAGAAACGAACAGACACGACGATGCTCCTGCCGTCTGGGCCTCACGGGACCCGCTTCACGGCGGCCACCAATCTATCACCCCGCCACGCGCCACCTGCCGGTCATCCGACTCGGACGGGCCCATCCGAGTGTCGAGCGCCCACCCGGGTGCGCGCTCATCACTCGGATCCCCTCCCCCCACACTCGGATGACACGCAGGGACTCGGATGACACGCAGGGACTCGGATGGCGGACGGCTGGCGGGGTAGGGGTGTGCTCGATTTCGTCGCCGGTGCGCAG
>JANNHO010000121.1:0-3988 GCA_031404435.1 Acidimicrobiaceae bacterium
GACTCGGATGACACGCAGGGACTCGGATGGCGGACGGCTGGCGGGGTAGGGGTGGAGGCGGGGGGTAGGGTTGGGGTGTGCGTGTGACGGCGTTGTTGACCTCGGATCATCGATTTGTGGCCATCGAGCCGGTGCTCGCCGAACTCGACGACGCCCGGCGGGCGCTACTGCCGAGCGGCATCGAGGTATCGGCGATCCTGCTCGGTACGCCGGCCTCTGCGGCCCCCGATCCAGCGGAGTTCGCCAAGCGCCTGGGCCTCCCCTTCGAGCAGTTGGAACCCCATGCCGGGGGCTTGGTCGCGGCGTTGCGCGAGGGGTTCGCCGCGGCGCTTGACGCCGACGCGGATGTGATCGTGTCGCTCGACGCCGACGGCCAGCACGATGCGCGCCAGATCCCCGATCTGGTACGCAGCCACCTGGCTCATCGCAGCGGGCTGACGATCGGGTCGCGCTGGGCCCGCGGCGGTTCGTCGCCCGGCACCGGCGTGGTGCGCAGCGGGCTCAGCAGGCTCGGCAACACGATGGTGAAAGCGGCCACCGGGGCACGAGGGGTGAGCGATTCGACCACGTCGTTTCGGGTGTATCACCCCGATGTCGCCAGGCTCCTGCTCGACGAACGACTCCCCGCCGAGACCTACGGGTTCTTCAGCGCGATGGTGGCCGTCACCCAGGCGCATGGCTTCTCGGTCGACGAGGTGCCGATCGTGTTCCGCCCCCGATATGCCGGTGCCTCCGGCCCACGCGAGGCAGAGTTGAAGGAGTTCGCCGCGAACTTGTTGCCGGTGCATCGGCAGGTGCGCGAGATCCGACGCGACATGCGCAGCAACCAAGCGCTGTGGGTGCAACGTAATCCACGCATGCGCGCCCAGACGGCAACCGGCGAGTCGATGTTCGGCGCGGTGGACGAGCTCACCACGTTGTCCGACGCGGGCAACTTTCTCAGCTGGATCTGCGACGAACTCGAACCGCACCTCGGCCACCGAGTTCTCGAAGTTGGCGCTGGCGTCGGAGCGATCGCCGTGCGCCTCGCCGACGCCGGCCACCAGGTCACCGCGATCGAGCCGGCCGACAACGTGTTCCCCGAGTTGCACCGGCGAGTTGCCGGCCACGCCGGGGTGACCGCGCACGCCGTCACCTCGCAGGAGTTGCTCGAATCCGGTCGCGACAACGACTTCGATTCGGTCGTGTACGTCAGCGTGCTCGAGCACATCCGCGACGATGTCGACGAACTACGCACCGCGTGGCAGCTCCTCAAACCGGGTGGAACGCTGGCGCTGTTCGTGCCCGCCATGCCATCGCTGTACGGCAGCCTCGACTTCAAATCCGGTCACTACCGCCGCTACGAGAAGTCGCTGCTGCACGATGTGGTCACTTCCGCCGGGTTCGAGGTCGAGGAGATGAAGTACCTCGACATCGCCGGGGTGCTCCCCTACGCGCTGATGTACCGCGTGCTCGATGTGTCCAAGCTGGACTCCGGTTCGTCGGCGGTCTACGACCGGGCGATCGTGCCGGTCAGCCGGTTCATCCAGAGGATCTACCGGCAACCGGCACGGGGCAAGAACCTTGTTGCGGTAGCACGTCGACCTGTCGGCTCGCACCAACCCGCTTGCCGACGATGACGTTGAGATCTTCGTAGACGGGCTCGAACGGGCCGCCTTCGGCGAACATCTCGTCGAACAGTTGCTGGTTGCTCGGGCCGATGCTGGAGATGTCGAGCGCCACGTACTCGACGGTGGTCGGCGCCGGTAAACGGTCGCAGTTGCCGTTGCCCCACACGTACGCGACGAACGGGTTCGGCCAGTCGTACACCTCGCGCCGGTGAGCAAGGTGCGGCAGGAGTGAATACGTAGCAGACACGGACGCATCGTCGGGCACAAAGCTGAGCGCGGTGCGCAGGGATTCGTGGCGCGGATGCGGTTGGCTCCAGACGGCAAAGTTCTCGGGACGCCCGATCGGTGACGGCGCCCACATCACGTTGGTCACCACGCTGCAGGCCACCATCCACAGTGGCAAGATCATCCTGGCAACACGCAGTCGCCAGATCACGAACGCCCCCTGGACCGAGGCGATCACGATCGGGGCGATCATCACGGACGTGTATTGGTACTTGATCACCCGCGCGTACGGGCTGGCGCCAATGACGCTCGCCATCATCTGCGGCAACGCCATCAGCAACGCCACCGGTCCGGCCACCGGCAAGCCGCCCCAGGGGACGACCAGATCCCGGTAGAACTGCATCCGGTCGGGCTTGATCGCGTCGCGGACGACCCAGTGCGGCTTGGTCACAATGGTCGAGGCGACCTCGAACGTGCTGGTGCCGTAGCTGCCGTAGAAGTACGTGATGTAGAACGGCTCCTGGCCATCGTTGAAGTACGGGATGAACACCTTCGTCGCCACCACGTACCAGCCAAGGCCGAGCACAACCGTGCCGGCACACATGATCCGCACCCGGCGAATGTCGTCGGCCCGACGCAGGTAGACGACCAGCACCAACCCCATCATCACCACCGCGAGGGCGACGTCTTCACGTGCGCTCAGAGCGAGCAGCACCATCGCGAAGAACCATCCCCACCGCTGCTTGGTGGCGAACCACCACGCGAACAGGAACGGGGTGATCACCAAGGCCTCGGGATGGAACATGGCCCAGCTGATCCACTGGAGCGGGGCATACATCAGGTACACGGAGGCGAAGACCAACCCCATCCACGCGTTCGACAGCTTGTCGCGAGCGATCAGATACGTGGGTACCGCGCCGAGCGCAAGGGCCCACGCCTGCACCACGTACAGAAACGCCGGCCCGGCCCCGAGCCAGTAGAACGGCACGAACGCGAACGCAATGAGGTTGACGTGATGGCCCCAGAAGTCGAGGCCGCGCACGCTCATGAACGTGTCGCCGCCACGCGACACGAGCCACAGGCCCTGGTCGTAGATCCCCATGTCGTAGGACCATGTGCCGAAATTCCGGTGGCTCTGCACACCCAGCCGCCCGAACAGTACCCCGAAGATCACCACGCCCGCACCCACCAACCATGCGGCCGGGTGGGTGTTCATCATCCGCTGCCACACCCGATCGGCCGCTCGCCTCACCCAGATCTGAAACGGGTGCGGGTTCGGCGGGTGCGGGTTCACGCCTCGCGCAAGATGGGGACCAAGGCCGACAACACGCCGTTGACGAACCGGCCGGAATCGTCGGTGGAGAACCGCTTGGCCAACTCGACCGCTTCGTTGATCACCACTGCGACCGGCACGTCGTGACGCGCCAGCAGTTCGTAGCCGGCGATACGCATCACCGTGAGATCGATCAGCGGCATCCGCGACAACGTCCAGCCCTTGGCGTGCACGGCGATCTGCTGGTCGAGTTGCTCACGATGCAACTCGACGCCGGTGACCAGCAAGCGGGTCAGCTCATCGGGTTCGACCACCTGAGCGTCCAGCACCTCGGTCGCCGGGATCGCCTTCGAGGATGCTTCGTAGAGCAACATCATCGAACGCTCGCGGGCATCGGAGCGTTCGTCGCCGAGCGGGCGCGGGACTCGTGGACGGCCCTGCCGATTCGTGGTCATCAGACCCGGGCGATGTATTCGCCCGTGCGGGTGTCGACGCGCAGCCGGTCGCCGATGTTGATGTGCAGCGGGACCTGCACGACCTTGCCGGTCTCGAGCGTGGCCGGCTTCTTTGCACCGCTGACCCGGTCGCCTTGCAGACCCGGATCGGTCTCGGAGACCAGCAGCTCGACCGCAGCCGGGATCTCGACGGTGACAATCTCGTCGTTGTAGAACGCGATGAGCGCAACGGCCTGCTCGACGAGGTAGTCGGCGGCATCACCAAGCGCGAGCGGGGCCACGTTCATCTGCTCGTAGCTCTCGGTGTCCATGAACACGTACTCGTCGCCGTCGCGATACAGGAACTGCATGTCCTTCTTGTCGAGCAGCGCCTGCTCGACTCGGATGCCGGCATTGAACGTGCGCTCGAGGATGTTCCCGGTCCG
>JANNHO010000122.1:0-13521 GCA_031404435.1 Acidimicrobiaceae bacterium
CCGCTCACGCGGGGCTTTTTGCTGTGACGGGCGTGAAGCCTGCCCGTCACTTCATCTTCGTCTCTTTGTACAACACGTGCTTGCGCGCGACCGGGCACCTCGAACACGTCGACCCGGTCGCAGTACGGCGCCCATCCGTTGTCGTGGAACAGGAATCGCTTCACGTCGCTGAGCCAGCGATTCGGGCCGAACACGTGCGCCGGCACGAGCTTGGGCCGGAACAGGCTGATCACACCGTGGTGGCGCGGCGTGGTGTACATCTCGAGCGCCCGGTAGAACGCCGACTCGATCTCGGTCGAGTGCAACACGCCGCTGTCGAGTTCGCCGCCGTCGTGCCGGGCGAGCGGATCGAGGCTGGCGGCATCGTCGCGGTCGCGTTGTCGCTTGACCTCGGCGTACTCGCGTTTGTGGCGCAGCCAATTGACCGGATAGCTCGCGCCCTCGGCGCGCAGGTTCTGCAGGTGGAACTGGACCTTCTCCGCCTTGGTCATCGACGGCCCATCGGAAATCGGGGTGTCGAGCAGCACCAGCAGCAGCGTCTCCTCGCCGGCCTCGTGCAACTGGCGGGCCATTTCCAACGCAGCCAGGCCACCGCCGGAGAACCCGCCGAGCAGGTACGGCCCGTGCGGTTGCACCGAGCGCACCTCCACCAGGTAGTCGGCGGCCATCTCCTCGAACGTTTCGTGCGGAGCCGCGCCGCCGAACAGGCCGCGGGCCTGGATGCCGTAGAACGGGCGATCGGTGCCGATCTGGTTGGCGAGGTGACGCAGGTTCAACACGTTGCCGAACATCCCAGCGACGAGAAAGAACGGCAGGTTGATCCCACCGCCGCCTTGATGCATCGGCACGAGGTACGAGAACCGCAACGGCACGATCCGCTCGCGGTCGCCGCTCACCCCCGCCTTACCCGTGCCCGTCTGGTCGTCGGTCGCGTCGGTGTCGCTGTGCCCGGTTGCGGCCTTGATCAGGTCGGCGCACGCCGCAACCGTTGGCGCCTCGAACAGCACCGAGATGGGGAAGTCAACCGCGAACGCCTTCCGCACCTTGGAAAACAACCTGACCGCGATCAGGCTGTGACCGCCGAGATCGAAGAAGCTGTCGAACACACCCACCTGGCTCACGCCGAGCAGTTCCTGCCACATCTCCACCAACGCCGTCTCGACGCCGTCGCGCGGGCCGACATAATCGGAGTCGAGTTCGGGTCGGGCGAACGACGCCCCGTCGTCACCGGCACCGGAATGGTTCTGGGCGTCGGCGGCAGCAACGGTCTGGGCGATCAACGCCGGCAGCGGCACCGAACTGATCACCACTTGCGCTCCGGTGTACCCGCCGAGTGCCCGCTCGAAGGCGTCGGCGCCCTCATCGGGGAGGATGCCCTGGCGGAGCGTGTGCTGAAACACCAACTCCGATCGCGACAGGTGGCGGTCGCTGTGCGTGTCGGCGTCGAAGACCACATCGTCGGCTGGCGAGCCTCCGGGGTGGACATCGAGTGCGCCGTCGAGGCGCTTGATGCTGAACTCGTCGATCTCCACGAGCACTCGCCCGTCATCGTCGGTGAGTACCACGTCGAAACACGCGAAGCCCGAACGCTCGCTGCTCGCAGGCCCGACGGTGATGATCGAGCGGATCACCTGCGGCAGCCGGGAGTGAATGCGGATCCGTTCGTAGCTGATCGGCACCCACAACGTTGAGCCGCTGTAGCCGTCGATCAGGTCCATCGCGAACCCGGTGCCGAGGTCGACGAGCGCGGGGTGCAGCCCGATCGATTGGAGATCGTCGGTGAACGCGTCGGGGAGCACGAGCCGCGCCACTGCTTCACCTGCGCCCAGGCACGACCGTTCAACGACCTGCCACCGCGGCCCGAAGCGGAGGTGGTCCTCCTGCTTGGAGTGTCGCTGACCGCGCGTTGTGCAGCGTGCCTCGACCGCATCGACATCGACGAAACGCGGTGGCTTCTGGCCGAGCAGCAACAGTGTGCACTGCCCGGTGCGCCGCCACCCGTCACGGTGGCCGCCGCTTCCGGCACCACCGGTGGGGTTGTCGATCGACACCCGCTCGTGCAGTTCCAGCGCATACCCGTTGTCGATCGGGGTGAGCTGCGTGCGGACCTCGCGCGTCTCGCCATCGGCGACGGCCAGCGGGCGGAAGAACATCAGGTCGTGGATCTGGAAGGCGCGGTCGACGGCGATCTCGGCCAGCGCGGCCCTGGCGATCTCGAAGTACGCGGCACCGGGAACCAGCGCATCGCCCTCGCGGGTACGGTGCTCGTCGAGCATCCAGTCGGTGTCCGGACTCAACCGTGACGTGAACTGGTGGACGCCTCGCTCGCTGGTGACGCGGTGGTCGAACCACGGGTGCCGGCACGGGATCATCGCCCCGCCGCCGTCGCTCATCCGCGTGGCCGCGTCGGCAGCCATGCCGACCTCGTTCCATACGCCCCAATCGATCGCCAGGTACTTGGTTCGCGAGGTGCCGTGGCGGGCGTGCGCGAACGCGTTCAAGAACGCGTTCGCCGCCACATAGTCGACCTGGCCGATCGGAGCGGTGATCGTGCTGGTCGAGGAGAACACCACGAACAGATCGAGATCGAGGGAGCGGGTGAGGTCGTCGAGTACGAGCGTTCCGGCCACCTTCGGCGAGAAGACGTCTTCGATCTCGACCTGCTGTTTGACCGCAAGCAGGTTGTCGCGGATGACGCCCGCGGCGTGCACTACGGCGTGCAGCGCTCCGAAGCGGGCGGTGATCTCACTGAGCACGCTGCGCATCCGTTCGACGTCGGCAACGTCGCCGGCAGCCACCATCACGTCGGCCCCGAGCGATTCGAGGTGTCGAACCGCAGCGATCTTGCGCGACAACGCGTGGTCGGTGCCGAGCTTGCGGATCAGGTCGTCCCACACGTCCGGATCGGGCAGGCCGCGCCGCGACAGCAGCACGATCTTCGCATTGCGGGAACGGATCAACCGTTCAGCCACGGTGAGGGCGATGCCGCCGAGACCACCGGTGATCAGCACCACACCACCACGCCGCAACGTCTCCGTCGCCTCGGTGAGAGGCTCGACGCGCGCCCGGCGTACATCGTGAAGGAAGCGTTCCGAGCCGCGACGGGCGACCAGGTCGCAGTTCGGGCGGGCACGCGCCTCGAGCGCGATCGCGTCGGCCAACGACTCACCCCTGCCGAAGCCGGCCGGCGCAGCAACATCGCCGAAGCCGGCACGGCCGATGCCGGTGCGAACCACGTTCGTCACCCGGGTGGTGACTGTGCCGGAGCGCAGAGCAAGATCCGCTGGAGACAGGTCGAGGCACGACACTGTGACGCCGGCGAGCTCGCGGGGGATCACCATCACCGGGCCGAGCGCCGTGGCCTGTTCGGGCCACGGGGCGCTGTCGGTACCGGTGACTCGCTGTGCCCCGACGGTACCGACCAGCAAGTGGAGCGGGCGTTTCACGCCGTCGGCGCCCCACGCCTGGGCGAGGAACAGCAGGCTGTAGAAGCCGAGCTCGAGGTTGCGGTGGAAGAAGCTCGAGCCGCTGCGGTGCGTTTCGGTGTCGGTGAGCAACCCGAGGTGCACCACCCGGTCTGGGGTCCGCCCGGCGTCGGCCAGGTCACGTAGCAACATCTCGTACCCATCACGGCCCTGTTCGGGGGCGAACTGGTACTCGTCCGGCGAGATGACGGTGTAGCTGTCGGCGGGCCGCAGCATGACCACGGTGTTGCCGGCGTCGCGCAGGTTCCGCGCGACGCGGTCAGCAAGGCCGATCGCGTCAGCCACGACGAGGTAGCACAGGTGGTCGTCGATCGGGTCTTCCACATCTCGGCGGCGCCACACCGGTTCCCAGAACCATGCCGCCGGGTCGGGCTCTTTGTCGACGAGCCGGTCGGCACCGTCGACGCCAGGTCCGCCAGTGTCGCTACGCGTGCCGGCCTCGATGAAGTAGCGCTGGCTCTGGAACGCGTAGGTGGGCAGCCCAACGCGGTTGCGTTCCTCGTCGCCGAACACCGCGGTCGTGTCGATCTGGCCGCCGGTGGCCCACATCCGTCCGGTCATAGCGACCAGGAACGCGTCGTCGGGCACCACCTCCTCGGCGTGGCGCAGCACCGGCAACGCAGCCTGCGCCGGGGTGACCGCTGGGTTCATCTTGGCCAACGACGACAAAGTCTTACCGGGGCCAACCTCGAGGAACAGCCGCCCCGGCTCGGCCGCCAAGGTGGCCACGCAATCGGCAAAGCGGACTGTGCCGCGGAGGTGGTCAACCCAGTACTGCGGGTCGGTGGCCTGCTCGGCGGTGATCCAGGTCCCGGTGCGGTTCGACACCCACGCGATAGCCGGCTTGGACAACTTGATCGAACGCAGGAACGCGCCGAACTCGTCGAGCACAGGATCGAGCATGCGGCTGTGGGCAGCAATGTTGATCTTCACCCGGTGAGCTTCGACGCCCATCTCAACCAGACGGGCCTCCAGTCGCGACAGTGTGCCGGCATCGCCGGATGCAACCGTCAGGTCGGGAGCGTTCACCGCGGCAAGGTCGAGGCCGAACTCATCGAGCAGCGGCTGCAACTCGTCAGCCGTGAGCGGCACGGCGAGCATCCCCCCGGCGGTGCGGTCCATCAGTTGGCCGCGCAGCACCACCAACCCGAGACAGTCGGCGAAGCGCATCGTTCCGGCCACGCACGCGGCGGTGTTCTCGCCAACACTGTGGCCGAGCAGCGCGGTGGGCACGACCCCCGACTCGATCAACATCTGGGCGAGTGCGTACTCGACGACGAAGATCGCCGGCAGCTGCAGCGATGGCCGCTCCAGCTCGATGGTGGCAGCGGGAAGGTCATCGATGGCGCAGAACAGCAGCGGGCGAAGGTCGAGGCCGTGATCGGCCAGCAGTAACCGCAGCCCCTCGTCGACGTGACGACGGAACGCCGGTTCGGTGTCGTACAGGTCGTGGGCCATGCGCGGGTACTGCGCTCCCCCACCGGGGAACATGAACGCAATCTTGTGCGCCTCGCTGGATGCGGAGTGGGAGTACACCCGGCGCGCGTCGGTGCCCTCCAGCAACGCAATCGCCTCGTCGGTGTCGCGTGCCACCACCACGCGCCGTTCGGTGAAATGGCGGCGGCCGTGCAGCAGTGTCCACGACACGTCGCCGAGGTCGAGCTCACGGTGCTGGCGGAGGTGTTCGGCAAGGTTGCGGGTGTTGTCGTCGAGCGCAGCGCGGTTACGCGCGCTGATGCACAGCAACTGCCACGGCAGCACGCTCGGGGTGCTCGTACGCGCCGGAGGTTCCTCGAGCACGGCAAACGCGTTGGTGCCGCCGACACCGAGTGAGTTCACGCCGGCGCGACGCACGCCGGTATCGGGCGTCCACTTTTGCAACGTGTCGTTCACGTAGAACGGGCTGTCGTCGAAGTCGATGCGCGGGTTGGGCGATTCGTAGTTGAGCGACGGCGGCAACTGCCCGTGCTGGAGCGCAAGCGACGCCTTCATCAAGCTGGCCACACCGGCCGCGGTGTCGAGATGGCCGATGTTGGTCTTGACGCTGCCGATGCCGCAGAACCCATTGCGGTCGGTGCTTTCACGGAAGGCCTGGGTGAGCGCGGCGACCTCGATCGGGTCGCCCATCGCGGTGCCAGTGCCGTGGCATTCGATGTAGCTGACCGTGTCGGCATCGATGTCGGCCACGGCGAGTGCCTCGGCGATGCACGCCGCCTGCCCGTCGACCGAGGGGGCGAGGTAGCCGACCTTGCGCGAGCCGTCGTTGTTGACCGCTGTGCCCTTGATGACCGCATAGATCCGGTCGCCGTCGTCGAGCGCGTCCTGCAACCGGCGCAGCACGACCACGCCTGCGCCGCTGCCGAAGATGGTGCCGGCCGAGCGATGGTCGAACGCGTGGCAGTGGCCGTCCGGCGACAGAATCTCGCCCTCTTCGAACTGGTAGCCGCGACCGTGAGGGATCTCGATGGTCACCCCTCCCGCCAGCGCCATGTCGCACTCGCCCGACAGCAGGTGCTGGCAGGCGAGATGCGTGGCGACCAGCGAGGTGGAGCACGCGGTCTGCACGTTGACCGACGGGCCGTGCAGGTCGAACAGGTAGCTCGCCCGGGTGCTCAGGAAGTCCTTGTCGTTACCGGTGTGACGCAACAGGAACAGCCCGACGCTGCGGACCAGTTCGGCGTTGGTGAGCAAGTTGAGCGAGAAGTAGCTGCCCATCCCGCATCCCGCGAACACCCCGACGGCACCGTCGAAGGATTCGGGTACGTGGGCGGCGTCTTCGAGCGCCTCCCAGCAGGTCTCCAGGAACTGGCGGTGCTGGGGATCCATGATCGCCGCTTCCTTCGGCGAGAACCCGAAGAACTCCGCGTCGAAGTAATCCATCTGCTCAAGTGGCGAGCCGGCACGCACGTAGTTCGGCTGCAGCAACACGTCGCGCTTGACGCCCGCGGCAACGAGTTCGTCATCGGTGTAGAAGCGCACGCTCTCGACACCGTCGCGCAAGTTGGCCCAGTACTCGGCGGGCGTGCGCGCCCCCGGCAGGCGCGCAGCCATCCCGACGATGGCGATGTCGTTGGTCGCCCCGCCCCCAGAACCGTCGCCTGAACCGGCGCCTGAACCGCTGCCGGTCATCGCCGGACCCTGCGCCGCGCGGCCATCGTCTCGCGGCGACGCGAGGCTCGGTCGATGCTGTGTTGCATGGTGTTCGACTGGTTGTCGGGCGACATCGCTGCGGCGAACCCGCGGATGGTGGGGAACCGGTAGAGCTCGGTCAGCGCAAGGGGCCGTTCGAGCACCTCTTTCAACCGCCGGTGCATGCGCACGATCAACAGCGAGTGCCCACCGATGTCGAAGAAGTTGTCGTCGACGCCGATCTGTTCGGTGCCGAGGGTTTCCTGCCAGACGGCAAGCACCGTGCGCTCCAGATCGTTCTCGGCGGCCACGATCGTGGCCACCTCGGATCGCCGTCCCATCACCTCGGCGAACGACGGCAGCGCATTGCGATCGATCTTGCCGTTGGGTGTGTGCGGGAGGTCGGCCAGAGCGACGACGTGGGCCGGGACCATCACGTCGGGAAGCTTCGCGCGCAGGTGGTCCTTCAGCTCAGCGGCCACCAGTTCGGCGCCATCGCGTGGCGAGGCAAAGGCGACGAGTTGCTGTTCGCCGGAGGCATCGTCACGCACCACCACCACGCACTCGCGCACGTCGCCGTGCTGACCGAGCCGGGTCTCTATCTCGCCCAGTTCGATGCGGTAGCCGCGCAGCTTCACCTGGTGGTCGATGCGGCCGAGGAAATCGATCAACCCCCTGCCGTCGGCGAGTTCGCGCCACTTGGCCAGGTCGCCGGTTCGGTACATCCTCGCCCCGGGTACGAACGGGTCGGCGATGAACCGTTCGGCCGTCAGTTCCGGGCGTTCGTGGTAGCCGCGCACCACACCGTCGCCGCCGATCCACAGATCGCCGGGAACGCCCGGCGGCAGTGGCTGTAAATTGGCGTCGAGGATGTAGATCTTGGTGTTGGCGATCGGCGAACCGATCGGCACCGTGCCCAGGTCTCCGTGCAACTTCCACGTGGTGGACCAGATCGTGGTCTCGGTCGGACCGTACATGTTGGTGACGTTGCCCGACCGGGAGAGGTCCATCAGATCCTTGGCGAGCGCAACGGGGAACGCCTCGCCACCGACGTACAGGTGGCCGACCCCGGCGAGCGCCTCGCGGGCGTCGTCGTCAAGGCTGAACATCCGCGCCATCGACGGCGTGCACTGCAGATGGGTCACCTCGTGACGGCGAATCTGGGCGGCAGCCGACTGGTCGACCCCCTCCCCAATCGTCTGGGCGATGGCGGCCGCGTCGGGCACGTGCTGAACATCGACGGTGTTGCTGAGCTCGCGTAGGTCGTCGAGGTGCGACAGGTTTCCCAGCACCGCGTCGGTGCCGACGCCGAAGTCGACGAGGCAGGCGATCTCGTTGACGCCGATGCCTTTCAGCGTGTCGACCATCGCCAGGCACGACTCAGGCGTGCCAAACAGCCCGCTGGTGTCGTAGTAGCGCAGGAACGCGAACTCCAACACCGCGTCGGTCTCATCCTCGGTGAGGCTGGACATGGTGTCGTCGTCGAGCGAGGTGACCACGCCGCCAGGCTTCTGGAACGCGGGGAACGCCCACGCGTACTCCTTCAGCAACGACAGCGAGGTACCCAGGTACTGCTTCAACGGTTCACGAACGATTGCTCGGACCTCGTCGTCGTCGGCGCCGACAAACGTGTGCAGCATCAGCGACACCACTCCGGCATCGGGGTCGAACCCAGCGTCGGCGCGGGCCTTGCGGTACAGGTCGAGCTTGGGGGCGAGCTGTTCCACCGACTGGCCGAGCAGGTGGGTGAGCAGGTTGGCGCCGATCGAGCCGGCTGCGATGTAGGTCTCCGGGTTTCCCGCTGTGGTGACCCACACGGGTAACTCGGGCTGCACCGGGCGGGGCAGGGTCTGCACCTGCACCTCGGCACCGTTCACGCCGGGGAACGCCACCGTCTCGCCGCGCCACAACCGCTTCACGAGTTCGATGTCGCGGAACATCACGTTCTTCGCGTCGGCGTAGTTGTCGGGCATCAACACGAAGTCGTTCGGCTGCCACCCCGATGCGATCGAGATGCCAACGCGGCCGTCGCTCAGGTTGTCGACCATGCTCCACGCCTCGGCGACGCGAATGGGATGGTGCAACGGCATGACCACCGAGCCGGCGCGGATCTGCACCCGCTTGGTGACCGCGGCGACTGCGGCGCCGGTGATGGCCGGTTGCGGGTACAACCCGCCGAAGGCGTGGAAGTGCCGTTCGGGCGTCCACACGGCGCAGAAGCCGTGCTCGTCGGCCCAGCGGGCACCCTCGAGCAGCAGCCGGTACTTGCCGGCGCCGGTGCTCTCGGCCTCATCGCCCGAGAAGTAGAAAAGCGAGAAATCCATCGGCGTTGCGCTGTGTGCCTGCTGTGCCAGACCGGTGGCGTTCCCGGCTCCGGGGTCACGGTCTGCGTCGCGGTACACCACGACGCGAAAGCCGCGGGTCAGGGTGTACAGCAACTCGAGCACCGAGATGTCGAACGACAAACTGGTCACCGCGAACCAGGTGGCCGGAAGGTCGTGGGCGACCACGTCATCCATGCCGACGAAGAAGTTGACGGCGTTGCGATGCTCGATCAGCACACCCTTCGGCAACCCCGTGCTACCGGAGGTGTAGATGCAGTAGGCAAGGTGCGCCGAGGTGGCCTCGGCTCGCACTCGCTGGCGGGGCATGAAGTCGATCGTGCCAGCGTCGGTGTCGAGGCGCAGCACCGCAGCGGTCGATCCCACCGGCAACGGCAACTCGGCTTCGAGGTGGCCGAGGGTGATGATCACCTGGCATCCGCTGTCGCGGATCATGTGCTCCAAACGGTCGCTCGGGTAGTTCGGGTCGAGCGGCACGTAGGCACCACCTGCTTTGTGCACGCCGAGCACGGCGATCATCAACTCGATGCCGCGCTCGACGTGGACGCCAACCATCGCGTCGGGCCCGATGCCGAGTGTGCGCAGGTGCGCAGCAAGCTGGTTGGCCCGTTCGTCGAGGGCCCGGTAGGTGATGCTGCGCTGCTCGAACACCAGAGCGGCCGCATCGGGCGTGCGGTCCACCTGTGCTTCGAACAGGTGATGAATGCATGCGTCGCGGTCGTAGTCGGCGGCGGTGTCGTTCCAACGGTTGAGGATCTGATTGCGGGTGTTCTCGCTCAACAGGTCGAGCTCGGCCACAGTTGCCGATGGGTCTCTGCGGGCATGCTCGACAACGGCCTCGATGCTGTCGACGAAACGCCGCGCGTCGGCATGATCGACGAGCACCGCATCGAAGCGAACCGCGCAGCGAGCGCCGACCACGACGAGTTCCACCACCGGTCCTGAAGCCGGACCGGGTTCGGTTGTCTCGCCGCTGAAGCGAATGCCGATCGGGGCGATGCGGCCGGCGGCCAGCTCGGGCGAACGGCGCAGATCGGGCTCACGACCGATGAGGTCGACGAGGAACCCGCCCCGCTCCCGTACGGCGGCGACGTCTGCCGCACTCGACGATGCTGCCGCGGCGAATGGCGCGGCCATGTCGATGGAAACGTGCAGTGGCACCTGCGGTGCCACGAGCACAGCAGCGACACCTGTCGGAGCAGCCGCGGTATCGGCGAGTGCGACGTGGAAGTTCGCTGTACCCGACAGGCGGGCCAGCACCGCGACGAACGCGGCGACGGCATCAGTGGGGGTGTCGACACCCACATCGATCGTTTCGTACCGGGCGCGGTGATCGACATTGGCCGTACGCGCCCACGACAGCTCCACCGGAGCAAGCGTTGCCAACTCGCGGGCGAAGTAGCGCTCGCTGCGGGCCAGGTGCCGACCGAGTTCGGTGAGCTCCGCGGCACTGCCGTCGTCGAGGAGCTCAAGCCGGTCGCCCGGGGCCAACCCGAGTGCCGCGACCACATCGGCCGAGGTGATCTCGAGACCGGCACGGGTCTCGAACCCGGTCAACGCGATCGCCCCGTCGCCGGTGGCGACGACGATCTCGCCGTCGGTGTCGAGCACCGAACCGGGATCCTCGTCATCGTCACGTACATCGGCGTCGCGGACATCGGCGCGCTTGACGACAAACACCTCGCCGTTGGAGACGATTGTGGGTGAACCGAGCGGGTTCGGGTACGGGCCGAAATCGAGGGCGCGTACCAGTCGGTCGATCTCGGTGGCCGATGACCGCCAATCGATCGTGCACAACGCCGGGGGCCGATCGGTCCGCTTCGACACATGTCGGGCACCGGTCAGGTTCTGCGGTGTGCGCTGCAGCGTGCCCGTAGCGATCGCGTCGATCAGCTCACCGAAGGAATCGATCGCCACCTCGAAGTTGCGGGTGTTGATCGACAGTGACGTCTCGCCTGGGGCGACATCGAACAACTGCTGTTTGAACAGGTCGCCTTCGTCGATGCCCGAGGTGATCTCGTGCCACGAGATGCCGTAGCGCGATTCGCCGTTGAGCAACGCCCATGCCGGCGCGTTGAGCCCGGCGTAGCGCGGGAGCGGGCCGTCGTGGAAGTTGACTGCCCCCGTGGAGGGCATGGCCAAGACGGCGTCGGGCAGGATTGCCAGGTGAGTGATCGCGAAGAGCCAACCGAAGCGATGCTGGCCGAGTTCGGCCTGCCAGTCGCTGTTCGGATCGGTCATGTCGACGACATCGATCGTGCGCGAACGAGCCCAGTCGGCCACTCGTTGCGAACCTGCGGCGACGACTGCGATCTGGTGACCCCGCGCCCGTAACACCTCGGCGCATTCGATCAGCAAACTGTCGGCTCCGATCAATGCACAACGCACTGCGCCGGTAGATCCAAAGGTCATGTTTCGTGCCCGTCTGTTCCGATATCTCTCGAGATGTGATGACGCGATGAGGAGGTCTTCGGTGGCTCGGACCACCAAGTGTAGAGACTCACATACATCGCTGGTCCCAGTATCGGCACTCTCTGCGCTCGACTTGACAGAAATTCAGCCACCCAGCCCCACTCAGCGTGGCGATCGCGCACTGTCGCGTGAGAGCATCTGCATCGGCGTCGCTTTCGCGCTCGCAGCGGTGCACGATGCACGGGTGAGCCTGCTGAACGATCTTCCACGCCCCGGTGCGACCCGCCTGGCGGTGCGGGTCACCCCCGATGCTCTGCGCCGCATCCGCGGTGGTCATCCGTGGTTGTTCGACGGCTCGATCATCAGCGCCAGCCGCTCGGGCGGCGGGACGAGCGACGGGGCCGCGACCACGCCCACGACGGGACCACGCTCGCTCCCCAGTGCCGCATGGGTGACCGGTGCTGCACCGGGCGACCTCGCGGTGATCTTCGACAACGACCGCCGGTTTGCGGCAATCGGCCTGTGGGATCCGGCTTCACCGATCCGGGTCAAGATCCTCCATCACGGATCTCGGGCGACCATCGACCAGGCCTGGTTCGCCGCGCGCATCGCCACCGCCGTTGCTCGCCGTGCTTTGCTCGCCGAGTCGGGAACGACCACCGCTTACCGGGTAATCCACGGCGAGAACGACGGCTTCCCCGGTCTGGTGGTCGACCGGTACGGCCATGTGCTGGTGGTGAAGCTGTACTCGGCTGCGTGGGTGCCACACCTCGCCGACGTCGTGCGGGCGCTGCTGGCCGCGCTGCCGTCGCGGTCGGTGGTGTTGCGCCTCGCCAGAGCGATACGCGACCAGCCGCTCCACGGGCTCACCGAGGGAATGTCGTTGTACGGACCGGAGGTTGATTCGCCGGTCCAGTTCCTCGAACACGGGTTGCGGTTCCAGGCGGACGTGATCCGCGGCCAAAAGACCGGCCACTTCCTCGATCAGCGCGACAACCGGGCTCTCGTCGGGTCGATGTCGGCCGGTGCCAGGGTGCTCGACCTGTTCAGCTGCACCGGGGGGTTCTCCGTGCACGCCGCCGCGGGTGGGGCGCGGTCGGTGCTCAGCGTCGATTCCAGCCCCGGGGCGATCGACTTCGCCGAGCGGAACATGGCCCTCAACCTTGGCCACGATGGTGTCGCCGTGTGTCGCCACACGGTGCGTACCGGCGAGGCGTTTGCCGTGCTGGAGGAACTCGGTCAGTCACGCGGCCGCTTCGACGTGGTGGTCGTCGATCCACCGTCGTTCGCCCGTAACGCGGCCTCGGTGCCGCAGGCGATCCAGGCCTACCAGCGACTCGCCGAGCTCGCCGCGCCGCTGGTTGAACGCGACGGCCTGCTGGTGATGTCGTCGTGTTCGGCGCGCGTGGACGAAGCCGATTTCGTGAGGGCCGTGCACGCCGGCTGCGCCCGCGTCAGCATCGAGCTCGATGAGGTCCGCCGCACCGGCCACGCCATCGATCACCCGATCGGCTTCCCTGAGGGCGCCTACCTCAACACCCTCTACGCCCGCCCCCACAAAGTCAGCCGACGCTGAGCCGGCATTGAACATCGTGCCGGCGCTGCCGGTCGATCCCGTGCTGATCGCACGTTCCTGCTCCTCGACGCGAGCGGGTCGGGACTCGCAATGATCAAGATCTCGAACGTCGCCGAGTCGACCGACACCCTCGACATGGAAGCGGCTGCAGTCGGACACATCGCCACGTAGACCCGACGCTTGCCGTTGCGCGGCCTTGGGCTGCGCCGGCAGGCGGTCAGCGGATGGCGTGGGAGTCACCGCACGGTACCCACTGGGTGCGCAAGCTGCTCGACAACGCTGGCAGCCCAAGCCGGGGACCGACGTGTCCGCCCAGATCCTGGTGCAGCGCGGCCGGTGAGGGTGATCGAGTCGCGGACGGCTCCGCCGCCACGGCGACCGGTCGACCAACCAGCCCAACCCAACCGAGGTGACCGCCGGCAACACCCCGCGCAGTACCAGCAGCAGCCAGCCCGGGAGCTGCCCGCCACAAGGCACCGAAGAACTGGATCTCCTGGCGGCGGCGAAGCTTGACGAACATCGCTGGAAAGCTAATCCGCCGGAGACAGTCCGTGAGATTGGCCGAATCGGGGCGTGC
>JANNHO010000123.1:0-4042 GCA_031404435.1 Acidimicrobiaceae bacterium
ACCCGCGCACGGTTCCGGACCGGCGCACGGTCCGACCCCAATCGGTTCCGGCCCGGGGTTCGTGCGATCGATTCGGCCCTCAGCCGTGCTTGCGTCAGCGGCTGGATCGATACCTGGTTGCGCTCTCGCACGTGCCCGGACGAATCGTCCCCGCACGTTGTTGTTCGGTGCCTGGGCGCGGAAACCTGGGGGTCGGCGTTGGTGGGGGGACATCCGACCGGTCTTCGGCCGGTGGCGGGCGCTACAAGTCGTCGTAGTACTCGCGGCCGAGGTGGGTGATCGGGTCTTCGCCCATCATCCAGCGCAGCGTGTTCTTCAGCTTGGTCAGCTGGATGAACAGGTCGTGTTCCGGATACAGCCCCGGGGCGACCTGCGGGCTCTTGTAGTAGTAGCTGAGCCACTCCTGGATACCGCCGAGGCCGGCGCGCTGGGCGAGGTCGCTGAACAGCACCAGATCGAGGGCCAATGGCGCAGCCAGGATCGAGTCGCGACACAGGAAGTTGACCTTGATCTGCATCGGATAACCGAGCCAACCGAAGATGTCGATGTTGTCCCAACCCTCCTTGTTGTCACCGCGCGGGGGGTAGTAGTTGATGCTCACCTTGTGGAACACGTCGCCATACAGGTCAGGGTTTTTGTCCGGCTCGAGGATGTCTTCGAGCACGCCGAGCTTGGACTCCTCTTTAGTCTTGAAGTTCTCCGGGGCGTCGAGCACCTCGCCATCTCGGTTGCCCAAGATGTTGGTGCTGTACCACCCCGACAGGCCCAGTTGGCGGGCCTTCAGCATCGGCGCCAGGACGGTCTTGATCAGTGTCTGGCCGGTCTTGAAGTCCTTGCCGCTGATCGGCACATTGCGTTCGGTGGCCAGCTTGCGCAACACCGGCGTGTCGACGGCGAGGTTCGGGGACCCGTTGGCGAAGGGAACCCCTTCGAGGATGGCCGCGTAGGCGTACAGCATCGATGGCGCGATCATCTCGTCGTTGGCATCGATCGCCGCCTCGAAGCTCTCGATGTCCATGTGTTGGGGCCCTGGCTCGATGAAGATCTCGGTACTGGCGCACCAGATCATCACCACGCGGTCACAGCGCTTTTCGTCGCGGAAGGTGTTGATGTCCTCGCGGATCCCTTCCAGCATGGCCCGCTTGCTGATCTCGCCCTTGGTGTGCTCGCCATCGAGATTGCGCGCATACTTCCGCTCGAACGCCGCCGTCATTGGGCGCACGTCGCGTAAAACGTCGGAGATCGCCTCGATGTGCTTGCCACCGTCCAGCACGCCGGCGCGCGACGCGGCGACGTAGGCGTCGTCGGGGAACACGTCCCACGCTCCCCACACGATGTCGTCGAGCGCGGCGAGCGGCACGAAGTCCTTCACCAACGGGCTGCGGTTCTCGGTTCGCTTGCCGAGGCGGATCGTGCCCATCTGGGTCAGGCTGCCGATCGGCAGGCTCTGGCCACGCTTGATCAGTTCGACGCCGGCGATGAGGGTGGAGGCAACAGCGCCGAGGCCGACCGTGAGCACACCGAGGCGCCCGGTCGCAGGGGCAATGGTTGGAGTCATGGCCGCAGGCTAGGGGACTCCTGAAGTAGTCGTGGGTTGCGACCGCCGATCCGAGCGTGGCCGGATCCGACCCGTCGGGTCGAGCCTGCGGAGCCCCGCCGTACATGGGTAGCCTGGTCGACATGCAAACCGTTGTTCTTGGGCCGCGACCGGCCGAGTTGGACGCGCTGATCGAACGTCGCAGGGCGCTCGGCATAGATTTGTACGACGAGGTGTGGAAAGGCTCGTATCACATGGCACCAGCCGCCCACCCGTCTCACGGCTACCTCGATGATCAGTTGGCTGTCGCGCTGCGACCGTACGCGGTCGCAGCCGGCCTTGTTGGAACTGGGCCGTTCAATCTCGGAAGCGCAGAGGACTATCGGGTGCCGGATCGGGGGCTCCACCGTGGTCTCCCTTCTCAGGTCTGGGTGCCAACGGCCGCGATTGTCGTCGAGATTGCGTCGCCTGACGACGAGACGTACGACAAGTTCGACTTCTACTTCGCACGTGGCGTCGATGAGATGATTATCGCCGACCCGGCAACTCGGAGGAATACGTTCTGGTCGCGCAACGACAGCGGATTCATCGAGTCGGTCGCGAGCCGATTGCTGTCGCTCGATGTTGCACAGCTGTCCAGCCTGGTCGCCTGGCCGTAGCAATCCGGTACGCCGTCACAGTCGATCGTGGCGGACGACGGGGGTTGCGAACGTGCCTGTCGGCGTGGTTAACTGCTCGACGTGCGTGCCGAACTGCGGACCCCCGCTCTCGTCGATGTTGTAGTACTCATCGTGTAGACGCACGCCACATACCCGCGTGCGTCCAGGCCTCCCACAGCGGGAGGCCATTTGCTTTTTCCGCCAGATCCACCATCAACGTCGCCAACTGCGCCATCCTCATCGTGTACACAGGAGCTGATCATGAAGATCACCGGGGCTCAAGCCCTCATCAAATCCCTCGAGATGGAGGGCACCGAAGTGATGTTCGGCCTCCCCGGCGGCTGCATCCTGCCCGCCTACGACCCGCTACTCGATAGCTCGATCCGCCACATCCTCGTGCGCCACGAGCAAGGCGCCGGGCACATGGCCGAGGGCTACGCGCACGTCACCGGCCGCCCCGGCGTGGCGATGGTCACCAGCGGCCCGGCGGCCACCAACATGGTCACCCCGCTGATGGACGCCTACATGGATTCGATCCCGATGGTGTGCATCACCGGCCAGGTGCCGACGTACGCGATCGGCACCGATGCGTTCCAGGAGTGCGACACGGTGGGCATCACCCGCAGCGTCACCAAGCACAACGAGCTGATCATGACCGCGCAGGACGTGCCGATGGCGGTGCGTCAGGCGTTCCACATCGCCACCACCGGCCGCCCCGGCCCGACCCTGATCGACGTCCCCAAAGACGTGTTGCAGAACACGATGGACTGGCACTGGCCGACCGACGACGAGGTCGCCGACAGCCTCCCCGGATACCGGCCGAACACCAAGGGGCACCCGCGGATGATCAAGGAGGCGGCCCGGTACATCCTGGCCGCCGAGCGCCCTGTCATCTATGCCGGGGGCGGCATCCTCAAAGCCCGTGCCGCCGAGGCGTTGCGCGAGCTGGCCGAGCTGACCGACATCCATGTCGTCACCACGCTGATGGCCCGCGGCTCGTTCCCCGACAGCCACCCGCTCTGCCTCGGTATGCCCGGCATGCACGGCAACGCGACCGCGATCACCGCGCTACAGAAGGCCGATCTGTTGATCACTCTTGGCGCCCGCTTCGACGACCGGATCACCGGCAAGGTCGACACGTTCGCGCCCGAGGCCAAGATCATCCCTGTCGACATCGACCCGGCCGAGCAGGGCAAGGTTCGACGTCCCGATGTGCCCATCGTCGGCGACGCGAAGTACGTGATCGAGGAGATCGTGAAGGCGATCAAGGACATGATCGCCGGTGGTGCCGTGCAGGCCGACATCGGCGCGTGGAAGAGCCGCATCAGCGGCTGGCGCGAGCAGTTCCCGCTCGCCTACGAACCGAGTGAACCGGGCGATGCACTGAAGCCGCAGTACTGCCTCGAGCAGTTGCGCGACAATGCTCCGGAGGGCACCATCTTGGTCAGCGGCGTCGGCCAGCACCAGATGTGGAGTAGCCAGTACTGGGAGTTCAACGAGCCATACACCTGGGTCAACTCTGGTGGCCTGGGCACGATGGGCTTCAGTATCCCGGCCGCCATCGGCGCCAAGGTGGGTCGCCCGGACCGCACGGTGTGGGCCATCGACGGTGACGGTTGCTTCCAGATGACCGCACAAGAGCTGGTCACTGCAGCCGTCGAGCGCATCCCGATCAAGGTCGCGATCCTCAACAACAGCTACCTGGGCATGGTTCGCCAGTGGCAGGAAATGTTCTACGACGAGCGTTATAGCGAGGTCTACCTCTCGCCCGACGTCCCCAACTTCGTGATGTGGGCAGAGGCGATGGGTTGCGTGGGCATCCGCGTGGACAGCCCCGAGGAAGTGC
>JANNHO010000124.1:0-20128 GCA_031404435.1 Acidimicrobiaceae bacterium
CTTGTTCATGGCCAAAGGCGGCGGCAGCGCGAACAAGAGCTACCTGTTCCAAGAGACCAAGGCGCTCCTCAATGAAAAGACGTTGCTGCCGTGGATCTTCGAGAAGATGAAGACGCTCGGCACCTCGGCCTGCCCGCCGTACCACCTCGCCGTCGTTATCGGCGGTACGTCGGCCGAGATGGCAGTCGAGACCGCCAAGCTGGCCAGCACGCACTACCTCGACACGCTGCCCACCACCGGGTCGATCGGCGGACACGGGTTCCGCGACATCGAGCTCGAGGCCAAGGTTCTGGCGCTCAGCCAGCAGACCGGGATCGGCGCCCAGTTCGGCGGCAAGTACTTCTGCCACGACGTGCGGATCGTTCGCCTGCCCCGCCACGGCGCCAGCTGCCCCGTCGGCATGGCGGTCAGTTGCAGCGCCGACCGTCAGGCACTGGGCAAGATCACCCGCGACGGCATCTTCCTCGAACAGCTCGAGATGGACCCGGCTCGCTATCTCCCCGATGTCCACGACGAACACCTCCACCACGAACACCTCCACGCCGATCCGGACGAATCCAGCGTCGTGCAGATCGACCTCACCCGCCCGATGGACGAGATCCGGTCGACGCTCAGCAAGTACCCGGTGAAGACACGCGTGATGCTCACCGGTCCGATGGTGGTGGCCCGCGACATCGCCCACGCGAAGCTCAAAGAGCGTCTCGATGCCGGCGACGGGCTGCCGCAGTACATGCGCGATCACTGTGTGTACTACGCAGGGCCGGCCAAGACCCCCGTCGGGATGGCCAGCGGTTCGTTCGGGCCGACCACCGCCGGGCGAATGGACAGCTACGTCGAGGAGTTCCAAGCCGCCGGCGCCAGCCTGGTGATGCTCGCCAAGGGCAATCGCTCGCGGCAGGTGACCGACGCCTGCCGCACCTACGGAGGCTTCTACCTCGGATCGATTGGCGGCCCGGCAGCACGGTTGGCGCAGGACTGCATCACCAAAGTCGAAGTGCTCGAATACGCCGAACTGGGGATGGAATCGGTGTGGAAGATCGAGGTCCATGACTTCCCCGCGTTCATCGTCGTTGACGACAAGGGCAACGACTTCTTCGCCCAAGTCGACCGCCCGTACCCCACCACGATGACGGCAACCCCGGTCACCATCAGCTGACCGATCGAGCAGACTTGGTCGTCAGCGGGGGGAGAATCTCCAATGTCGTGCAAGACTTCAGCAAAGACCAATGGCAAAGTCTGCCAACACCAGTAACGTTCTGGTATGACCACCATGAACGTGTCGCTCCCGGAAGAACTCAAGGCGTTCGTCGACCGGCAAGTCGACGGCGGTAGTTATGGGTCGACCAGCGAGTTCGTGCGCGACCTCATCCGGCGTGAACAGGACCGCCAGCAGCTGCGCAATCTGCTGCTCGATGGCGCCGCCTCGACGCCCGGGCCTCTTGCCGACGCGACCTACTTCGAGTCGCTTCGCGAGCGCGTCCACTCTGGCAGCTGACAGCGATGCCCACGCGCGAAATGCGGCTGCGCTCCCTCGCCGCTGCTGACATCGCGGACGCGGCCGACCACTACCGGGACGAAGGTGGCGACAACCTCGCGCTCAGTTTCGTTGACGCCCTCGAGCACGCCGTAGACCAAATACGACGATCCCCACTCACGGGATCGCAGCAGTACTCCCACGAACTCGGCATCCCTGAGCTTCGTGCGCGGAAGCTGCCACGCTTTCCTTTCGTGATCTCCTACGTGCCGAGCGACGAACACATCGATCTCTGGCGCGTCCTCCACAGCCGTCGCGACATTCCCGGCGCGTTCCGCGGCGACGAGTAACTGCGCCTACGCGAGTAAAAGTGCGGGGGCGCCGTTCGTGGCCCGAGCGGGATCGATTGGCGGACACACCTCGCTACGCAACGAGCGACGGCTCCTCAGCAGCACGTTACGAGAGTTCGCCAGCGAGCTCGCCGAGGCGAAGCTCACCATCGCGGGTCTGGCCACCGAGGGCGAGGAAGCGGCGCATCGCATCAGCTGTGCCGGCGCCGCCGACGGTGGCGGCGAATGCGGCGGCTTCGGCGATCAGGTCGGGCTCGACGTCGCCCTCGGCGCGCAGCACCGCCGCCTTAGCCGCGGCGACGGCATGGGCAGGGAACGAGGCGATCCGCTGCGTCAGGCGGTTGACGAACGGCCACAGCTCGTCCACTGGCAGCGCCCGGTTGACCCATCCCCACGCCTCTGCGGTTGCCGCCGGCACATCGTCGCAGCCGAGCATCACTTCGAGCGCTCGGCTGCGACCGATCAGCCGGGGTAGGCGAACCGTGCCGCTGCCACCGGGGATGATCCCCAGCGCAACCTCGGGTTGGCTGAACACAGCGCCCGGGTGATCGCCGTGGGGCAGCACCGCGAAGCGCATGTCACAACTGAGCGCCAGCTCGCTACCCCCGCCCCCGACACGGCCCTCGATGACCGCGATGGTGGCCTTGGGCATGGTGCGCAATGCTTCGCACATCCGGTGGTACGCGCCGAGCTCGGTCGCCGGTGCGGCGTCGGTTGGGAATGTGAGGATCGCGGCGACATCGAAGTGGGCGATGAAGAACTCCGGGTTGGCGCTGCGCATCAGCACCACGCGCACCGTGTCATCGACTGCCAACCGATCAACGAGATCGGCCATCGCCAGGAACACCTCGATGGTGAACAGGTTGATCGGCGGGTTGTCGATGGTGACCGTGGCGACACCATCGACGATCTCCACGCGCATGCCAGCGATGTGTGCGTAGCGCCCGTCACTCACCGCGCTCACCTCTGCCCCGGTCCACCGGTCACACCAGCGAGGCGAGTACGGCGCGGGTGCGCTCGGCTTCGTCACGGTTGCCGGGGAAGACGCCCGCGTTGAGGTCGGTCACGCCGATCGAATCAAGCTCGGCGAGTTGGTCGCGGATCTCTGCCTCGGTGCCCACGATGGCAAGATCCTTCGGGCCGCCAACACCTTCGATGTCCATCATCGCCCGGTAGCTCGGCAGGGTGTTGTAGACCGCGAACACCTCCTCGGCGCGGGCCCGGGCGGCATCGACATCGTCGGTCACGCATACTGGCAGCGCGGCCACCACGCGCGGCTCGGGGCGGCCGGCATCGGCCGCGGCTTGGCGCAGTGTGGGGATGATGTGTTCGCGCAAGGTCTTCGGGCCCACGCACCACGTCGAGGTCCCGTCGGCGAGCGCACCGGTCACGCGGAGCATCTGCGCGCCGAGCGCGGCGACGAGCACCACCGGGCGCGAACCGCCGGCGACGGTGATCGCGCCGTGCACCTGGAACTCCTCGCCGACGAAACCGATCGGGCGCCCCTCGAGCAGCGGCATCATCACCGACAGGTACTCGCGCAGGTGCCGGACCGGCTTGTCGAACGACAGGCCCCACATCGACTCGACCACGATCTGATGAGACAACCCGATCCCCAGAGCCAGCCTGCCTCCGGTCGCGGCCTGCACGGTGAGCGCCTGCTGAGCGTGCATCATCGGGTGGCGCGGGTAGGTGGGCACCACCGCCGTGCCGAGCTCGATCCGCGGCACCTCGCGACCAACGATGGCAAGTACTGTGAGTGTGTCGTGGCCGAAGATCTGCGGCACCCAAAACGAGTGCAGACCGTCGGCTTCGGCCTCGGTCGCCTCGCCGATCACTTCCTCGATCGTGCCGGTGTTGATTGCATTGCCCATGGTTCCGATTCGCATCGGCGCACCGTACCGCTCCGCCGTCGATCGCCGGTCATGGAAGCCGGGCCATGGGACCGGGCGCACACCCGGGCTCGCACGGGCTCGACGGTCTTAGGCCAGGTCGACGAGCTCCAACCAGTCGCGACTGAAGTAGTCGATCTGCCCATCGGGCATCAACAGCACCTTGGTCGGTTTCAGCTGTTCGACGAACTCCGTGTCGTGGCTGACGAAGATGATGCTGCCCTTCCAGCTGGAGAGTGCATCGGCCACCGATTGTCGGCTGGGCGGGTCGAGGTTGTTGGTCGGCTCGTCGAGCAGCAACAGGTTGTTACGGCCGACCATCAGCATCGCCAGCGCGAGCTTGGTCTTTTCGCCACCCGACAGCGTGCCGCTTTCCTGGTACACCTTCTCGCCAGACAGGCCCATCATGCCGAGCAGGCCGCGGAGTTGGGTTTCGGTGAGCAGCACATCCGGCGGCACTGCCGAGCGGATATTGGTCAGCAGCGTGTCGCGGGCGGCCAGGTTGTCGTGCTCTTGTGCGTAGTAGCCGACGTTGACGTGGTGGCCGAACTCGAACTGGCCCAGGTTTGCCATGGTTTCGCCGGCGAGAATGCGTAACAAACTGGTCTTGCCCGCACCGTTGAGTCCAAGCACCAACAGGCGTTCACCACGGCCGAGGTCGAAGGTGACATCTTCGAACACCGCAGGACCGCCGTAGGCCTTGGAGAGCCCTGCGGCCTTGATGACGGTGACACCGCTCGACGGCGGGTCGGGGAAACGAACGCGCAGCGCCTTGTCGCCGGCGCCCGCGTGAACCCGTTGAGATTCGAGGCGGGCGATCTGCTTTTCCTTGCTATGGGCCATTGCCGCCTTGGTGGCCTTGGCCCCGAAGCGGTCGACAACGGTTTGCAGGCGGGCGATCTCTTTGCTCTGCAACGCTGCCTTGCGGGTCAACCGTTCCTCATCCAGCGCCCGCGAGGTTCGGTACTGGGTGTAGGTGCCCTTGTATTCGACGAGGTGCCCGACCGCGTCCTCGGCGGGGCGGTCGAGGTGCAGCACGCGGGTGATCGCCTCGTCGAGGAGCTCAAGGTCGTGGCTGATGACCAGCAGCGCGCCGCGGTAGCTGCGCATGAACGCAAGCAGCCACTCCTTCGCGTCGATGTCGAGGTGGTTGGTCGGCTCGTCGAGGAGCAGCACATCGCTACCCGCGAACAGGATTCGCGATAGCTCCACCCGACGGCGCTCACCACCGGACAGCACGGTGATCGGTAGCTCCAGCCGGTCGGCCTTGAGGCCGAGCCCGTTAGCGATGCTGCGCGCCTCGCTCTCGGCCGCGTAGCCGCCCATCGACGCGAACATGTCCTGCTCGCGGCTGTACCGGGCGACGTTGCGTTCGTTGGCGTCTTCTTCCATGGCGATGCGGAGCTTCTCGATCCGCTCCAGCGTCTCGTCGATGCCGCGGCCCGACAGCACGTGCGTGATCGCCGAGCGGTGCTCGAGCGACGGATCGATGCGCGGGTCCTGGGGCAGGTACCCGAAGCCGCCCTTGCGGTTGATCTTGCCCTGCGTCGGCTCGACCGCCCCGCCGAGTACCTTGAACAGGCTGGTCTTGCCGGCACCGTTGCGCCCGACCAGGCCGACTTTGTCGCGGGCCATGACCGTGAAGGTGGCATGGTCGACGACGAACTTCCCGCCGACCTCCACCGAGACGTCCTGCACCTGCAACATGGCCCTCCAGAGTGTCAGCGGAAACGCCCGACCACAACCACACCTTCAGATGGGCTGGCAGATGGGCTGGCAGATGGCCTGGCAGATGGCCTGGACGGGCGGGACCGACCAATCGGCGTATCGTTGTCGAGATGGACGCGCGCATCAACCCAACGGCCCGCCCGGGGGCGCGGCTGCAGCGTGTGGGGGTGCTGTCCACGGGCGCCGCCCTAGCGGGGTCGGCAGTGCTGATCAGGGTGTTCGACCCGTCGTCGTCAGGGAGCCGGTTCCCGGGGTGCGTGTTCCGTGCCGCAACGGGCTTGTGGTGTCCGGGGTGCGGCCTGACCAGGGGCACCCATCACCTGCTGCGCGGCGACTTCGCCGCGGCGCTGGGTTCGAACGTGTTCACACCGTTGGTCCTCGCCGCGATCACGGTGTCGTGGTTGCTGTGGGCACGCCGCTCGTTCAGCCGGACGGGCATCCAGGGGCCGCCTGGCGGGCGGCACCGATCGACGTGGCCGCGGCTGCAGCAACCGCTCACACGGCTGGCGCCGCTGCTGCTGGTCGTGGTTGTCGCCTATGGCGTGACCCGCAACCTGCCGGTCCCCGCGCTTCGCGCCCTCGCCCCCTGACGGTCTCCGTCGCATGTCGGCCTCACGGGCCGGCTGGGGGTGGCGGGGGTGTCGTGGGTGGCGCGACTGTCGGCGGAACGGGAACGGTCACGGGGACCGTGGCGACGGTTGTCGGGCTGACGACGGGCGGTGCGGTCGTCGGAGCCGATCCGCCAATGGTGGTGGTCGGAGCGGCTGGTCGGGTGGTGGTCGTCGCCCCGCCCGTCGGCGGCAGTGTGGTCGACGGGGTGGTGGTGCGCGGTTTGGTGGATGTCGACGGTCGTCCACCGTTCACCGATCCGGCACTGTCGTCGGTGAAGCGCGATTGCAAGCACTCCCCAACCCCTTCGGTTTCGGGGCCGGGGGCGCGGCCGACGTGCAGCGCCACCGCCGCGGCAAGCACGGCGCGCCCGGCCGGGCTGAGGTGGATGCCGTCGACGTTGAGCACTTCCGGGCTGTCGGCACTGATCTCGCTCCACTCGAGCACGGAGACGTTGTCGTAGACGTCGACGAGCGCCCGCAGCGTGACGTTGACCTCGAGCACCTCGGGCTCGAACTCGGTCACCGTGATGAGCACGACCTGGCCATCGCCTACGTCGTTGATCAGCTTGTTCAGCCGACGAAGGTAGTCCTGTTCGTCGCCGCCGTAGTTGGTTCCCAGGAAGACCACGACCACGTCCCAACCGTCTTTGCCACGTGCAGACCAAACCGTTTGGCCGAAGTCGATCTGCCGGTTGACTTCGGCCTCGACGGCCACGTCCCAACCAAGCGGGACCAGCTGCTTGCACATGTCGTTGCTGTATCGCCGAGCAGTGGAGGCCAGCACGGAATCGCCGATCAACAAGATCCGGTTGCCGTCGGCCAGGAACGGTTTCGCCGGTTCGGTCGTGGGCACCGGTTCGGTAGATTCGGTGGGTCCCGTCGTCGATGTGCTGGTGGCATCGCCAGGCGGCGGAGTGACCGCGGGCAAGTCAGCCGGGAGGGTTCCGACGCCTTCGACAACCGGCGATGGCGTGGCGACGGGTAGGTCGGCTGTGGTGCCGGGACCGGAGGCGGCGGCCGAACAGGCCACCACGAACACTGCGCTGAGCGCGCCAAGAACCTCATTACGGAACCGCATCAGTCGACCATTCGAGCGAATCCAGCGGCGAGAAGCAAGTCACCTCCCACGGGGAGCGCCCCGGGTAGGGGGACGGGCAGGGGTTCAGCGAGCGCGGAGCTGGTCGCGAATCTCGGTCAGCAACTCCACCTCGGTCGGACCGGCGGGGCCATCGACGACATCGTCGGCGGCCTGCATCGACATGTACGCCTTGACGATCAGGAACAGAATGAATGCGACGAGCACGAAGTTGATTGCCGCCTCGATGACCAGACCGATGCTGATCCGGGCCGAGCCGATGTCGAAGCCGATCGTGGTGAAGTCGGCCTTGCCGGCGATCGCCCCGACGATCGGGGTGATCACTCCCTTGACGATGGCGTCGACGATCTTGGTGAAGTACAACGCGAGCACCAAGCCCACGGCGATGGTGACGACGTCGCCACGCTTGATGAAGTTCTTGAAGTCAGCAATCATGAATGTCTCTCCTTGGGAAACGGTCGGGGCGATACTTCCATGAATTCCCCCGAACGGGTGAACTCTGCCAGACCGCTAGCGTCGCGTTCGATGGAAAGAGCCGCGCAGAGTGATGAGTACGACCTGATCATCGTCGGCATGGGCTCGGCGGGGATGACCGCCGCCGAGTTTGCCTGCTCGCTCGAACTACGCGTCGCGGTGGTGGAACGCGGCCGCGTCGGCGGCGACTGCCTGTGGACGGGCTGTGTCCCGTCGAAGACGCTTCTGGCCGCGGCCAAGACAGCGCACACGATCCGCCACGCCGACCGCCACGGGATAGGTGCCGCCGAGCCGGAAATCGATCTCCATGCAGTCTGGCAACGGATTCGAAGCGTGCAGGCCAGGGTCGCGGCATCCGACGACGACCCGGAGCGGTACCGGCGGCTGGGCATTCAGCTGATCTACGGCACGGCCCGGGTCACCGGCCCCAACGAGGTCAGCGTCGACGGGTCGCGCCTGCTCACCTCACGGTTCATCCTGTTGTGTACCGGCAGCCAGCCCGTCGAACCGGAGATCGCCGGTCTCGCCGAGGTTCCACACCTCACCAGCGAGAACGTGTTCGAGATCGGCAGACCCCCATCCAGCATGGTGATGCTTGGCGGCGGACCGATTGCCATCGAGCTCGCCCAGGCGTTCACCCGCCTCCGGATCGCCACCACGGTGTTGCAGCAGGGGCCGGTCATCTTGCCGCGCGACGAGCCGATCCTTTCCGCCATCCTCGCCAAGGTGCTGCGCGACGAAGGGGTCGATCTGCACCTTGGTGCGTCGGCCACGGCTGTGCGCCGAGATGGCGCCGAGGTCGTGGTGACGGCCACTGTTGCGGTGTCGGGTTCGGGTGCGCCTGCGCCCGCGGAGTTCCGGGCTGCAGGAGTTTTCGTCGCCGTCGGTCGTCGGCCGAACATCGACGGACTCGGCCTCGGCGATCTCGGTATCGACGTCGGCGACCACGGCATCACCGTCGACGATCGCGGCCGCACCACCGTGCGCACCATCTACGCCGTCGGCGATGTCGCCGGTCGCCACCTGTTCACCCACTCGGCCGGTTACGAGGCGGTGCGCGCAGTGCGCGACATGTTCTTCCCCGGCAAGGGGACCGTCGACGACTTCATCCCCTGGTGCACCTTCACCGATCCCGAGCTCGCCCATGCCGGACTCACGTCTCGCGAGGCCGAGCAGCGCTTCGGTGACGACGTCGACGTGTGGCGCCTCGACCTCGAACACAACGACCGGGCCCGCGCCGACGACGCAACGGATGGCGCAATCATCATCGTCACCGCACGCGAGAAGTTGGTCGGCGCGCACATCTTGAGCCCATCGGCCGGAGAGCTGATCCATGAGCTCGCGCTGGCGATCCGCCACGGGATGAAGCTCTCCGACCTGGCCAGTCTCGTTCACGTCTACCCGACCCTCGCCACCAGCGTGGGAATGCTCGCCGCCGAGTCGGCCTATGAAAAGGCGCAGCGCTACCGCTGGCTCGTGAAGCGCCGTTGACCCGCCGCAGCCACCCCGCTGTGCCAACATCGGTCGGTGCCCACAAGTCGCTCACCCCATGCGAGGCGTCGAGCTTGCGTCGGGGTCGCCGTTGCGGTCATCGTTGCCGGTGGCGCGACGCTCGCCGGATGCACCGCCGACGGGCAGACGGCAACAACGTCATTGGTGCCGCTCGTCGATCCCGACGACATCCCTGTCGCCACGATCGCTCCCACGACGACACAGGCCACCAGCAGTGATCCCAACTCGCCGTTGATCCCCGCGATCCCGGAGCTGGAATGCGACTACGCCGACATCCTGCCAGGTGGGGAGATCACCTTCGTGGTAGGCGATCGGTTGTTCGGAGCATCGCTCGACGGCTCGGTCGTACGGTGCCTCACGGTGCTGCAGCCCAACCAACGTGGTCCAGCGAAGTGGTCGCCGCACGGGAATCGGGTGCTGCTCAACGCGGCCACGCTGTTCGATGTGCAGGGTACCCGAGCCAGCGGCTTCGACGAGTTGAACACCCGCGTGCAGTGGGAGTTCCCGAGCGGCGACGCAGTGTTCGGCCCCACCGCATCGAACCGCACGCTCGTGCGACGAGAAGCCGTCGATCCCAACCAGCGCACCGAGATCACATTCCTCTCCACCACCGATGCAGCCGTCTCATATCCCGCGGGCGGGGCAACGATCGCCGCCGGACAATCAGCCGACGGTGTCGCCGGGGTGTTCATCGCGACGACCGGCGCGGCGCCACGGCCGCTCGTGACCACGTCGGACCCGGCGCTCACCATCAACGACGTCGCCGCTGACGCGATCGGCGACCTCGTCTACGTACTGTCCGACAACGGAGTGTCGTTCCGTATCCATCAAGTCCAACTGCCCTCGCTCGCCGTGACCGAGGTCACCTCCGAACAGGCCCCGATCCAGCAGCTCACCACCGGACCGACCAGTCGCGCCGTGGCGTGGAAGGTCGGGTTGTGTAACAACCTGACCGAGACCCGGGTACGCGACGACCGTACGGCAACCCCGCTCACAGTCGGTCAGGGCACTCCGCTGGAAGGCCAGTCACTGTCACCGGTGGGATGGCTCGACGCAACCCGCCTGGTGGTTTCGAGCCGACCGCTCGGCTGCGATGGGCCGGCTGATGTGTGGTTCTGGAACCTGCTCGACGGCTCGGCGACGCTGCTGGTGAAGAACGTCGAGTTCGTCGCCACGCGCACCGTCAACGATCTCGCCGCGCCGCTGTCGATCGACCCCGCCGTCCAACCCCCGGCGATCTGATCCGATTCAGGCCTGCTCAGACCGTGCCGGTCGGCCTGGAGTGTTCCGGTTCGAGGTCTTCGAAGCGGTCGATCCGGCGCAGCGTCGGGAACGCCAGTGCCCAGACACCGACCACGACAAGGGTGCCGACACCACCACCGATCACCGTCGCCGGCGTGCCGATCGCCTGACCGACAACCCCGCTCTCGAATGCGCCGAGCTCGTTGGAAGCACCGATGAACACGTTCTCCACGGCGAGCACCCGGCCACGCTTTTCATCCGGGGTCACCAAGGGAACGAGCGTGCCGCGGATGAACACACTGATCATGTCGGCCGCGCTGAGCACGATCAATGCGGCGAACGCGACTGCGTACGAGCGGGTGGTGCCGAGCACGAGAGTCGCCGCGCCGAAAACCCCCACGGCCCAGAACAGCATCGTGCCGACCTTGCGCCGGACCGGGCGGATGGCGATCAGCACCGCCATGATCGCGGCCCCGATCCCCGGGGCGGCGCGCAACCAGCCGTAGGCCACATCGCCCACCCCGAGGCGTTCCTCGGCGATCACCGGTAGCAGCGCCACGGCACCGCCGAAGAGCACGGCGAACAGGTCGAGCGAGATCGCCGCGAACAGCACCGGCGTACGGCGAATGAAGCGCAACCCTTCGACCGCGGAGTGCAAGCTCGGGCGCTCGTCGGGATCGGGCGGGGCGGGGCTGCGCACGAATCGCAGAGTGAACACCCCCAGCCAGCCGGCGAAGATCAGCACCGACGATCCGGCATAGGCAACCCACGGATCAACCGCGTACAGGAAGCCCGACGCGGCCGGACCAACAATGATTGCTGACGTCCACGTTGCCGAGAACAGCGCGATCGTGCGCGGCAACCCGCCTTCGGGGGCCACCATCGGCGGCATCGCCCGCACCGCTGGTGCTTGGAACGCGCGGGCGATGCCATAGCCGAACGCAATGATGAAAAGTGGCCCCACCGACGTCGGTTCACCAAGGGCGTAGACCAGCAGGGCCACCGAGCTGATCAGCTCACCACCGATGGCGATCACCGCTACGACCTTGCGGTTGAACCGGTCGGCGACGCTGCCGGTGACGAGCACGAGCATCACCGCTGGGAGAAACTCGGCGAGGCCGATGAAGCCGATGTCGCGCTCGTGGCCGGTCATGTCGAAGGCTTGCTTGCCAAGCGCCGCAGCCTGCAGCGCGACCCCGGCGAAGAGCAAGAAGTTGCTGACGAGCAGCCGCCGAACCGGAGAGAAGCGCCACACCTCCAACAGCGAGTACTCACCCGGCGAGTTCACCAGCAGCACCCCGTCACCACCGAGTCTCGCCTGTGCCGGCGCCGAAACCGGCGACGAAGCCGGCGACGAAGCCGGTGCCGAGCCCTCAGGGGGCGGAGTGGGCGGGGGATTCGACGACACGACGAGCGCCGACACTAACCGCGCCGTCGCAGCGACCCAATCACCCAACCCCAAGCCAGCTCAAGCCCCCGCTCGCTACCCAGCCGCCCCGGCCGCCCCGGCCGGTCAACGGCGCATACCCGAGTGACGCACGCCCATCGGAGTATCGAGCGCTCACCCGTCCGGGCCCCCGACACTCGGATGGTCGGTTCCACACTCGGATGACATACAGGGACTCGGATGACATGCAGGGACTCGGATGGTCGGGGGGATCGGGGGTTGGAGGACGTGGTACAACCGGATGATGACTTCGCTTGCTGACGACACCCGCTGGCTCGATGCCACCGATCAGGCCGCACTCGTGCGTTCGGGAGATGTCTCCGCACCTGAGCTGCTGGAGGCGGCAATCGAGCGGATCGAGGCGCTCGACCCGGCGCTCAACGCCGTCGTGATCCGCTGGTTCGACCACGCCCGCGACACCGCGTCCAGCGAGTTGCCCGATGGGCCATTCCGGGGTGTGCCGTTCCTCCTCAAGGATCTGTGGGCCACTTACGCGGGTCAGACGATCAGCAACGGCAACCGCGCCCTAGCCAGGTTGGCTCAGCCGTCGCCCACCGACACCACGCTCGTGTCACGGTTCCGTCGCGCCGGTTTCGTCACCGCTGGGCGCACCAACAGCCCCGAGTTCGGCAGTCTGCCCACCACCGAGCCGCTGGCATGGGGGCCAACCCGCAACCCGTGGAACCTGGCCCGTTCACCCGGCGGATCGAGCGGCGGCTCGGCTGCCGCGGTCGCAGCGGGCATGGTGCCGATCGCCCACGCCAGTGACGGTGGCGGATCGATCCGGATACCGGCCTCGTGCTGCGGACTCGTCGGACTGAAACCATCGCAGGGCCGAATCACGCTTGGACCAGCGCGCGACGAGAGCAACCTCGGCGTCGAGTTGTGCGTCAGTCGATCGGTGCGCGACACCGCGGCGCTGCTCGACGCGGTGCGCGGCCCCGGGGTCGGCGACACGGTGATCGCTCCGGCACCACAACGACCGTACCTCGACGAAGTGGGCGCCGACCCTGGCCGTTTGCGGATCGGTCTGCTCGACCACCATCCCTACGGCACACCCGTGCACCACGAGTGCGCCGAGGCGGCACGCACCACCGCAGCGCTACTGGAGTCGCTCGGCCATCATGTGGAGCCCAGCTTCCCCGAGGCGCTCGCCAATCCGGAGTTCTCCCGCCGCTTCAGTGCACTGTGGAGCGCCAACATGGGCGTCAGCCTGCGTCGGGTGGCCGAGCAGATCGGCAGGGACCTGGCCGACGACGAGGTGGAACTCGTCAACGCTGCTATGGGCGACTTCGCCCGAGACCTCAACGCGGTCGACTATGCGCTGGCGTTGGCTGCCAACGTGGCGTTCCGCCGAGCGGTGCAGCAGTGGTGGGTTGGCGACGACGACCGGTCGGGTTTCGATCTGTTGCTCACTCCGACGCTCGGCGAGCCCCCGGTTCCGGTCGGGACCTTCGCCAACGACGCCAGTTCACCAATGGGGCCAATGGCGCGCGCCGCCGGATACGTGCCGTTCACCCCGGCGTTCAACTCGAGCGGCCAGCCGGCGATCAGCCTGCCGATGCACTGGAGCGCCGACGGCGTACCCGTCGGGGTGCAACTCGTCGCCGCGTACGGCTGCGAAGACGTGCTGATCCGGGTTGCCGCGCAGTTGGAGCAGGCCCGGCCGTGGCACCACCGGCGCCCCGGCGTGTGACGTCGTCGATCAGCGGGCGGTCCAGCCGCCATCGACGAGCAGGCTCTGCCCAGTCATGAACGTGCCGGCCGGCGAAGCGAGCAGAAGCAGCGCCCCGTCGAGTTCGTGGTCGAAACCCATCCGCGGAATCGGCGAGTTGCGGCGAACGAAGTTCTGGCTGGACTCGTCATCCACCATGGGCGCGGTCATCTCGCTCGGGAACCACCCCGGACACAGCGCGTTGACCCGGATGCCCGTGCGCGCCCACTGCAGGGCAAGCTCACGGGTGAGGTTGACGACCGCACCCTTCGAGGCGCAGTAGTTCGCCTGCTTGACCGGTGTCGAGCCAACGTGGCCGAGCATCGATGCAACGTTGACGATGCTGCCGGCCCCCGTGGCGATCATCGACGGCGCGCACAACTTCGACAGATGCCATACGGCCGTCACGTTGAGCTCCATCGCGTTGCGGAACGTCTCGAGCCCTTCGTCTTCGGCACCGACGACGGTGGCGATGCCGGCATTGTTGATCAGCACGTCGACCCGACCGAACGCTGCCAGCGCCTCGGCAACAACCCGCTCGCGGTCGGCGGAATCGGTCAGGTCGGCGGTGATCGCCAGGGTGCCCGGCAACTCGTCGACGAGCGCGAGCAATCGGCTGGTTCGTCGAGCAACGACCACCACCGTGGCCCCCACCGCGTGCAGCACCCGGGCGAAGCGCTCACCGAGGCCCGACGATGCTCCGGTGACGAGTGCGACCGTGTTGTCGAGCCGGAACATCTCCAATGGTGCGAGTGAGCTTTTCTCAGTTGGTGAAGTCATCGTGGGTGAATCTACGCGACTCGACTCACGAGCGGTTTCCTCAAGGTTTCGTGTGTGGCCGGGCCCGACGCGGGCATCGGCGTATCGCAGTCGCGTGACAATTGCTTCAGTTTCGAGAATAAGCGGCCGATGAACGAACCAGAAACAACGTTCCAACGTCTACGGAGTGTGACCATGCGCAACGAGACCTCACCGACCGTCACCGACTGGGTGGCCATCATCAAGCTGGCCCTCGTGGTCAGCCTCTTCGCCGCGGCCGCGGCGGCGGCGCTCGTCGGGCACGTGGCCGAGCGGACGATCGTCGTATCGGTGATCCTTGTCGCCACCGTCGCGAGTTGGTACCAACTCGAACACGCCGGGGTCAAGCGCCACTGACGTGTTCGCCGACCGCTGACTCGCGCACGCGGCTCGGTGTGCAACGATTCGTCGGATGAGCGCCTCGACCGACCAATCGCCTCTCGTGTTATTGATTCATGGGGCGTGGCACGGCGCATGGTGCTGGGCGCCGCTGCAGGCGCAGCTTGATGAGCGTGGCATCGCCTCGATGGCGATCGACCTTCCCGGCCATGGGGCCTCACTGCTCCCACTCGGCGATCTCCACGGCGACGCCGCACACGTGGCGGACGTGGTCAGCGCTCTCGATCGTCGCGTGATCCTCGTCGGCCACAGCTATGGGGGCGCGGTGATCACCGAAGCGGCCGTCGCCAGCGAATGGGTCGCCCACCTGGTGTACCTCACCGCCTTCGCGCTCGACACGGGCGAAAGCGTGCTGTCGCTCCTGGGATCGCTGCCTCTTGCGCCAGTGGGTCTGTCGGCGGCGATGGTGCCGCGCGACGACGGAACCATCGTGTTGCAGCCCGATCTGTGCCCCGAAGCCCTGTACGGGAAGTGTTCGCCAGGGGCGGTTGCCGCTGCGATTGCCCGGCTCTGCCCCCAGCCAGCGGCCACGTTCACGCAGAAGGTCACGGGTTCACCGCGAGACACCATCGGTTCCACGTACGTGTGCTGCGAACTCGACGACGCGATCAGCATCACTCATCAACGAGCGATGGCCGCGCGCTGCGACACAGTGGTATCGCTCGCAACCGACCACTCGCCGTTCACCTCGATGCCCGATGCGACGGCCGACATCCTCGCCGGTGTTCTGGCCGGTGTTCTGGCCGAAGTAAACGCCGGTACCAGCGCGGTCGACCACCAGTGAAGGTGCGGATCGGGTTCGGGTTCGGGGTCCGGACGACGTTGAACGACTCCGGGTTCGGTGTCGTGGTCGATGCACTGGAGCGATTGTGCTTCGACAGTTTGTGGCTCAGCGAACGCCTCGGCGGCGACGCTCCCGATCCGCTCGTGGCGCTGGCCTTCGCCGCCGGCCGCACCACCAAACTGAAGTTCGGGATGAGCGTGATGGTGCTGCCCGGGCGCAACCCGGTGGTGCTGGCGAAAGAACTGGCCACCCTCGACCGGTTGTCGCAGGGCCGATTACTGCCGGCGTTCGGTCTCGGCGTCGCCGACCCCAATGAACAGCAGGCTTTCGGGGTGCAGCGTTCCGAACGGGCCGCATGGTTCGACGAATCCATGGTGGTCCTGCGGGCGTGTTGGACCGGCGAGCCGTTCACCCATCACGGCGCCCGCTACCACTACGACAACCTGCGCATCGCGCCCGCCCCCCAGCAGCAACACCTCGACGTGTGGCTCGGCGGGATCGCCCCGTCCGAACTGCGCCGGGTCGGCCGCCTTGCCGACGGGTGGCTACCGAGCTTCGTCACCCCCGACGACGCCGCCCGCGGGCGCGACGTGATCGAGGCCACCCTTGCCGAGCACGGGCGTTCAATCGAGGAGGATCACTACGGCGTGCTGATCCCGTACGCGAACGGTCCGGTTCCCGATGCGTTGCTGGCCGGGCTTGCCAAGCGCCGTCCCGATCTCGCCGACCCAAGCGTGCTGGTGCCCAAGGACTGGGACGCGTTGCTGAGCACCATCGACGCCTTCGTGGCCGTCGGTACGACGAAGTTCGTCGTGCTCCCCCTCGTCGAACCGGCGTCGCCGGAGCTGTGGGTCGAGCACCTCGAACAGGCCGCCCCGATCATGCTCGCCCGTCAGAACTAAGGCGCGCACGCTCGCCTGGGCGGGTCAACCGGCGAGCAGCACCGCAAGCTGATCGAGGTACGGGCGCGGTTCGACCTCGAGCCCTTCGCCGTATAGCTTCACCTTCGGCTCGGTACCGCTCGGACGCACCTGCAGGCGAAGATCGTCGCCGCATTGCAGTCGCAACAGTGTCGCTTCCGGGAACCACTGCACCGACGTGACAGCCCGGTCACCCACGCTCGCCGGTGGTGTTTCGCGCAAGCGCAGCACCGCCGCCTCGGCATCGGCTGGCACCATCGGCACGGACAGGTCGGCGGTGATGTGGCGGCCGTACTCTTCAGCGATCGCGTCGAGGCGGCCCTGCAAGGTGACGCCGTCCGCTGCGGCGAGCGCGGCGATCTCGGCCATCAGCACAGCGGCGCTGATGCCATCCTTGTCGAGCGGTCGCTGGCACACGAGGTACCCGAGCGCCTGCTCGTAGCCGAAAACGAAACGGTCGTCGGGGTGCTCCAACACGGTGTGGCCGATCCACTTGAACCCGGTGAACGTCTCGTCGAAACAAACGCCGTGCTTGGCCGCCATCCGCGTTAACAGCGACGACGACACCAGCGTGGTGATGACCAAACGGTCGTCGCCGGACGTGTGCCGCAGGATGTGATCGGCGAACAACCAGCCGATCTCGTCGCCGGTCAACCTGCGCCACGCAGCCCCACCTGGGGGTGCATCGGTGATCGGGATGGCTGCGCCGAGGCGGTCGGCGTCGGGGTCGTTGGCGAGCGCGATGTGGGCGTTCTCGGCCATCGCTACGGCCATCAGCAGATCCATCGCCCCCGGCTCTTCTGGATTGGGGAAGCTCACGGTCGGGAACGTGCCATCGGAATCCTGCTGTTCGGCCACGACATGGGGGGCAGCAAAGCCGGCGCGATCGAACGCCGCTATCAACGTCGCCCCGCCGACGCCGTGCATGGCCGTGTAGGCCACGCGGACGTCGCGAAGATCGGGGCAGAACCGCACCGCCGGAATCGCCGCGAGGTAAGCATCGACCAGTGGTCCGGTCATCTCGCCATCAAGGATCTCGATCAGATCGTCGTCGGCAGCCGAAAGCGCGATCGAGCATGGGTCGACGGCGTCGATCCGGGATGCGATCTGCTCATCGGCCGGTGGCACGATCTGCGCGCCGGTATGCAGAAACACCTTGTAGCCATTGTCGGCGGGCGGATTGTGGCTGGCCGTCACCATCACCCCGGCCGCAGCGTTGGTACCGGTGATGTTCCATGCCAGCACCGGGGTGGGCACCACGGTCGAAAAGATCATCGACCGCACCCCACGCGCCGCGCACACGCGCGCCGCGTCGAGCGCGAAGTCGTCGCTCTTGCGCCGGGCGTCGTAGCCAATGATCACCCCGCGAGCAGCGGAGTCGGGCATGGTCGCGAGGAGGTGATCGATGAGGCCGGCGGTCGCCTGGCGGACCACGAGGCGGTTCATCCGTTGCGGCCCGGCCCCGATCGCGCCACGCAGCCCGGCCGTTCCGAACTGGAGGCGGCCTTCGAAGCGCGCCGCGAGATCGTCGTCGGGGCCGGCCAGCAGCGCGGCTAGCTCGTCGCGCATGTCCTGGTCGGGTTCGGCGGCGAGCCAACGCTCGGCGGTCGTGCGGTGCGTTGCCACGATGTGTACCTCGATCCGTGTGCGGGGTGTGAACGGCGACTCGCCGCTCAATGGGCGAGTGTGGAAAGTTCGACGAGTGGCCGCGGGCCGACGTGGGAGATCACTTCGGCCGCAGCGATCGAGCCGAGCCGGGCGCACTCGTCAAGGGGGCGGGCGCGGGTGTAGCCGAACAGGAAGCCGGCGGCGAACAGGTCACCGGCACCCGTGGTGTCGAGCACCCGCTCCACAGGCTGAGCGGGTTCGGTCAGGGTGCCGTCGGGGGTGACCACGATGCACCCCTGCGGCCCGGTGGTGATCACCGCGAGGGCACAGTCGCGCTGCACACGCGAGATCGCCTCGGCCAGCGAATCGACTTCGTACAACGAGGTCAGTTCGTGTTCGTTGCCGAACAGCACATCGACCTCGTCGGCGACGAGCGAGCGGAAGTCGTCGCGGTGGCGGTCGACACAGAACGAGTCGCTGAGCGTCAACGAGACCTGCCGCCCGTGGCGGTGGGACACCTGCGCTGCATGCCGAAATGCCGCTTTGGCATCGTCGCGGTCGTACAGGTAACCCTCCATGTACAGCACCGCACCGGAAGCGACCGCGTCGTCGTCGATGTCGCCGACGCACAGCAGCGAGGACACGCCGAGATAGGTGTTCATCGTCCGTTCCGCATCGGGGGTGACCACGATGATGCAGCGCCCCGTCGGCGTTTCGACCCCGGGACCGGCCGCGGTGCCGGGCCGGAACTGCACGCCGACCGCGCGCAGGTCGTGGCCGAAAACCTGGCCGAGATCGTCGCCACTGACCTTTCCGATGTATGCGGCCTTTCCACCGAAGCTGGCGATTCCGCACATCGTGTTTGCCGCCGAGCCGCCGCTCATCTGCACCGCACTGCCGAGCGCCCGGTAGATCTGCAAGGCACGGTCGGTGTCGACGAGGGTCATCGATCCCTTGACCAAGTCGTTGTCGGCGATGAACTCGTCGTCGGCATGGGAGATGACGTCGACGAGTGCGTTACCGACACCGACGACGTCGAATCGCCGGGCAACTCCGGACGGGGACGACAGATCGGCAGGCACGGCAGGCTCGGGCACGTCGGACAACGCTACCGGGCTGTACGCCTACCGCGAAGCACCCTCGATCAGCTCACGGGTACGCTGCGCCGGTGACCGCCGATCGCTATCGCCTCCCCCGCCACGTCGTTCCCAGCCGATACACGCTCGTGCTCGAGCCGAACCTGGCCGAAGCTTCCTTTGCCGGCACCGTCACCATCGAGGTCACGGTCAACGAAGCCGTCGAGCAGATCCTGTTGAACGCAATCGAACTCGACATCATGAGTGTCGAGGTGAACGGCACCGAAGCCACATTTCATCTCGACGACGACACCGAACGCCTGGTCATCGACGCGGCGGTGGTGCCAGGGGGAAGCGTGATCCAGGTCGCCTTCAACGGCACGCTCAACGACAAGCTCCGCGGCTGGTACCGCAGCACGTTCCGCGATGGGGCCGGCACCGAGCACGTGATTGCCACCTCGCAGATGCAGGCCACCGATTGCCGCCGGGCGTTCCCGTGCTGGGACGAGCCCGATTTCAAGGCGGTGTTCGACATCACCCTCGTCGTCGATCCACACTTCCTGGCCGTCTCCAACGGGCCCGAGATCTCGCGCAAGGACTACGGCGATGACAAAGCGGCCGTGCGATTCGCCGAGACGATGCCAATGAGCACCTACTTGGTTGCGTTCGTCGTCGGTCCACTGGAGGCAACGGACCCGGTCGAGGTGGCCCGACTCGACGGAGGCACCATTCCGCTGCGCATCGTGCATGTTCCCGGCAAGGGACACCTCACTGGCTTCGGCCTCGACATCGGCGCGGCCGCACTGGCGTGGTACCAGAGCTACTACGGCATCGACTACCCGACCGACAAGTGCGACATGCTCGCCCTACCTGATTTCGCCGCGGGGGCGATGGAGAACCTGGGGTGCATCACCTATCGCGAGAGTTTGTTGCTGTGCGACACAGCGACGAGCACCCAGGCCGAGCAGCAGGTGTTGGCCGACGTCGTCACCCACGAGCTCGC
>JANNHO010000125.1:0-5027 GCA_031404435.1 Acidimicrobiaceae bacterium
TTCAACTACGTGTTCGAGACCCAGATGGAGCGCTTGCAAGACGGTGACCGGTTCTACTACCTGAGCCGTACCGCAGGCCTCAACCTGTTGGTCCAACTCGAAGGCAACTCGTTGGCCGAGATGATGATGCGTAACTCCGACGCCGGCAATCTGCCAGCCGACGTGTTCTCCCGTCCGACCTACAAGTTCGATCTGGCCAACCTCGGTACCACTGGCCCGATCCTCGACGACGTCAACACCCCCTACAACGAGACAGCGCTGTTGGTTCGGCTTGCCGATGGCACGATCCGCTACATCGGTGTCGAGCACGTGGTGTGGGGCGGAACTGCCAACGGCGACCGCATCCAGTCCGGCGATGGCGTCGACACCTTGCGCGGCAACGACGGTAATGACCGCCTCGAAGGCGGCATCGACGGTGACAACATCATCGGCGGCCTCGGCGACGACATCATGACCGACGCGTTCGGTGATGACGTCTTGAAGGGCGGCGATGGCGACGACTATCTGTCGGCAGGCGTCGGCCTCGACATCAACATGGGTGGGCTCGGTAACGACTTCGTGTTTGGTGGTGCCGACGGTACCGAGACGCTGAGTGGCCCCGGCAATGACATCGTGTTCGCCGGCGGAGCCGCCGATATCGCCTTCGGCGACGATGGTGACGACTGGCTGGAAGGCGGACCCAACGCCGATGCGTTGGCCGGCGACAACGGCGCTCCGTTCTTTGACAACCCGAACCTTCCCGGCCACGACATCCTCATCGGTGATAGCGGTGATGACGACAACGACGGCGAAGGCGGTGATGACATCATCGTCTCCGGTCCGGGTCTCGACCGCATGAACGGCCTGTCCGGGTTCGACTGGCTCACTCACCGGGCTGACCCTGCTGCTGCCGACGCCGACCTGACTCGATTGGTGCTCGGGGCGTTGCCCCCAGGGGTGCCGGTGCAGGTCGACCGGTTCACACTCACCGAGGCGCTGTCCGGGTGGAACCTCAATGACACGCTGCGCGGTGACAACTCCGACGCGATCACCATGCTCGAGCATGAGTTGAACGCGGCGGGCATCGCCCGAATCAGCGGGTTGGCAGGGTTGCTCCCGGCGGGAGCAACCTCGTGGACCGGTGGCAACATCATCGTCGGCGGTGCCGGTAACGACCTGATCGAAGGCCGTGGCGGCAATGACATCATCGACGGTGACCTGTGGCTCGACGTTCAGCTGCAGGCACCTAACCCCGCCACTGCCGACCCGTTGGACACGCAACTCGTCAACTCGATGACTGCGTTGCGGGCCGCTGTTGCGGCCGGAACCATCGATCCGGGCACGATCACCATCATCCGGTCCCTGAAGGCTTCGCCGACGCCAGACAGCGATACTGCGGTCTTCAGTGGTCCGTTGGCCGACTACGACATCACCTTCGTCGGAACCAAAGTGCAGGTGGCCCACGTCCGTGGTGACGGAGTGCTTACGGGCGCCCTCAACACCGGTATCGACATCCTGTCGAACGTCGAGCTGTTGGCCTTCGCCGACCAGACGATTCCTAGCCCCGTTGCCCCGACCCCGGTCGGTAACGGTCAGTTGCGGGTGACGACCACGCCGGCGGTTCCTTCACGGATCTCCGTCGACGGTGTGGTTCGCCACGACTGGGGTATCGACTGGGTGACGATCCCTGCTGGTAACCATCTCGTGTGCTGGAGCGACATCGTCGGGTTCACCACTCCGGCGTGTCAGACCGTCGTTGTCGACACAAATGCAACCTCGGTGGTTGACGGGGTGTTCGGCCAGATGGGTCTGCTCCAGGCAGGAGTCGCTCCCGCAGGTGCGCCGACGACGGTGTTCGTCGACGGTGTCGCTCGTGACGAGTACGGCCTGTATGCATTCATGGAAGTTGGCGCACATACTGTGTGCTGGGGTGACATTGTCGAGTTCCAGGCTCCCGCCTGTGAGATCGTCAACGTCACTGCCGGAGTCCAGACGACGGTGACGGGAACGTTCACGGCGACCCCGACCCCGACGCCGGGACCGGCACCGAGTCTTGGCGTGACCGGTTTCTTGCGGGTGGAGACCAGCCCGGCAGTAGCAGCCCGGATCGAAGTGGACGGGTCGGCACGTGCTGACTGGGGTCTCACCTGGGTGAAGACCCCGGCCGGACCTCATCAGGTGTGCTTTTCCGATGTGCCCGGATTCATCACTCCGGCGTGTCAGACGGTCACCATCGTTGGTGGAGGAACGACTGTCGTGGTCGGCAACTACCTGCCGCTCGGTTTGCTGCAGGTGGCGATCACACCGTCGGTTGCGGCCGACGTCGTGATCGACGGGGTGCCGAGGAATCAGTTCGGTGCCTACTTCTTCCTCGAGGCTGGCACCTACAACGTCTGTGGTACCGACGTTGTCGGGTTCACGACGCCGGCTTGCCAGTCGGTCGTGGTCGGAGCAAACCCGCCGCAGACCAACGTTTTCCTCACCTATGTTCCGATTCCCTGAAATGGGAACGTGATCGCAATCTGACCGGTGCCACACGCTCTTCGCCTGGCGTGTGGCGCAGGTCATTGAGCAAGTCCAATCAGAAGTACAGCAACGAGAGAGCGGCACTCCGGTGCCGCTCTCTCGTCGTTCACGGCGGTCGCCAGCTCGCCCCGCCCCTGACAGCGCGACCTTTGGAAATCCTTGGTGTTGGCGAGATGCCTTCGGTGATCGCCTGAGCGAATGTTACGACACGCTTTCGAACGTGTTGCGAATGTTTCTCCTTGGACGACACCCCTTGGCACCCCTGACACGGGGTGACAAGGACATCACGATGGGTGGGTTGTTCTCAAAGTTTTCGCGAAGGACGCGTCGTTATAGATCAAGGGTACAAATCCGCCTTGGGCGACAGCTGGTTCGGGCGGGCCAGCGGAAAACGGATACGGACCATGAAATTAACAGACGTAGGCGGGAAGCCGCGGGCGTTGCGGCGGCGGGAGCGGAAGGGGAGGTCGGTCGTTTCGGCGTTGCTGTGTACAGCCTCGCTGTTGGCCGGCGGGACCTTTGCCACTCCGATCGGATCGGCGGCCCCTGGCGACCCCCTCCCCTGGGAGGGATATGACACACCGGCCGGTGCTGCACCGGTTGGAGCCGGGTTCAACCTGAACCCGTCCGACATTCGCTTCATCCTTCAGCAGATCAAGATCGCCGAGCAGCACGCTGCCACGGCAACTCCGGCCAACCCGTGCGGCACGCTGCTCGGTAGCGGCCCCTTCCAGATCCCGACGGTGGCCAACAATGGTGAGATGCTGCCATTCGGTCTCCGCACCGTCGACGGTACCTGCAACAACCTCGTCCCCGGTCGAGGCAAGTTCGGTGCGGCGGATCAGCTGTTCCCGCGTCTCGGGCCGATCGATCTCCGCGCCGCGGAGAACTTGAGCTTCGATCCTGACGGACCCGGACCGATCACGATCGGCACGCCGACGTCGTACACGCAGACAAAGGGGATCGTGCAGGACAGCGATCCCCGTATCGTCAGCAACCTGATCGTCGATCAGACCGCATCGAACCCGGCTGCGGTGGCCAAGGCGGGACTCGGTGCGCCGGTGGACCCCGTTACGGGAACGCTGTTCATCCCCAACGTTGCCCCCGACGTGGGGCTCTCGGCGCCGTTCAACTCGATGTTCACCCTGTTCGGTCAGTTCTTCGACCATGGTCTTGACCTGGCGGCCAAGGGCGGCGGAACGGTGTTCATCCCCCTGACGGTGGATGACCCGCTGTTCGTGGCCGGTTCGCCGACGAACTTCATGGTGCTCACCCGTGCGCTCAACCAGCCAGGCCCCGACGGGATCCTCGCCGACAACCCCGCGACGGGCATCGACGAGAGCGCCGACAACGTGCACGAGGCGATGAACTCGACGACTCCGTTCGTCGATCAGAACCAGACCTACACGTCGCACCCGTCGCATCAGGTGTTCGTGCGTGAGTACGCGCTCAACGGTGTTGCCGATCCTGTGTCAACCGGTCGGCTGATCACCGTCGACGGTGGTATGGCCACCTGGGATGCCGTGCAGGCGCAGGCCGCTTCGATGCTGGGCATTCGCTTGACCGACACCGATGTGTTGAACGTGCCGTTGCTGGCCACCGACCCGTACGGCAAGTTCATCCCCGGCGTCAACGGGTTCCCGCAGATCGTCACCGCTACCGGCTTGGTCGAGGGCAACCCGGCGGCGAACGCCGGCCTCGGTTTGACGATCCCGGCGAACGCGGTTCGTACTGGTCACGCATTCCTGGACGACATCGCCCACCACGCGGCACCGGGTACGTTCGACAACGACAACAACCCGGCCACCCCGCGGATACCGCAGACCGCCGATGCCGATCCCGGCACGACCGACGACGGTATCGCCGGGACCTATGACGATGAGATGCTCGGTGCGCACTTCATTGCCGGTGATGGTCGGGTCAACGAAAACATCGGGCTCACCACGGTGCATCACGTGTTCCACAGCGAGCACAACCGGCTGACCGCTGATATCAAGAACGTGATCACCACCGAGGATCCGACACAGCTGACCGAATGGCAGCTGACGCCGGGTGTGTGGAACGGTGAGCGGATCTTCCAGGCGGCACGCTTCGTGACCGAGATGGAGTATCAGCACCTCGTGTTCGAGGAGTTCGGTCGCAAGGTACAGCCGATGATCAACCTGTTCGCCGGCTACGACACCTCGATCGATCCGGCCATCTCGGCAGAGTTCGCCCATGCGGTCTACCGCTTCGGCCACTCGATGCTGACCGAGACGGTCGCCCGGTACGAAACCAACGGGACACCGAACGACATCAGCCTGTTCGATGCGTTCCTCAACCCGCCGTCGTTCACCGACGGCATCGGGGCGACGGTGTACACGCCTGATCAAGCTGCAGGTGCCGTTGTGCGAGGGATGACCGCCCAGGTGGGCATCGAGATCGACGAGTTCGTCACCGATGCGCTGCGCAACCGGCTGGTCGGGCTCCCGCTCGACCTGGCAACACTCAACCTGGCCCGTGCCCGTGATACCGGAATTCCC
>JANNHO010000126.1:0-3133 GCA_031404435.1 Acidimicrobiaceae bacterium
CGATAAAGACTCCGGGGGCAACAAGAACAGGGAAAACCCTGCATGCTCCCCCGAACGCTCTGGGTACTCCTGGCGCTGCTGACAGTCTTTGACGCCGCGGCGGCCGCCACCTGGCAGCTTGCCGCCGGAACGACCGACTCGCACGGCAACGCGCTGGAGATCGCCCGCTCCACGCGGCGCTGGGAAGCGGCGTTCGGCTACGTCACCGAGCAACGGGACAACATCCGCACCGAGCAGGACGTGTGTACCGCCACCTCCACGGGTCCGGATTGCATCACGCTAAAAGGAACGGCTGAACGCAGCGTGGACGGCTACGGGTACCTCAGCGTCCAGCGCCGGTTTGCCTTTCGCCCGTACGAACGACTGCAGCCGATCCTCGGGCTGGGGGTCGTGGCCTACTCCGACACGAACCCCTATGTGTCGTCCACCGTCGCCTTCTCGCTCTCGGCCGGCCTCCAGATCGGCAAGCGCTGGACGCTGGAGTGGCGGCATTTCAGCAACGCCGGGCTCGCCCAGCCCAACCTCGGCCAGGACATCCTGCTCCTGCGCGGCCGTTTCGGGCGGTAGGCCGATTTAAACCGGCTGCTGGATCCTCCCGGTAGGGGCTGACTTCTGTCTTGCGGTGTGAGAGTCTACGCCCGCTTCAGGGGGTGTCCGACTATGTTGTAGCCGGGCAACAAAGGCCGATTTCCGGCTTATAACAGGGGGAGAAACAGCGATGGGTATTGGCAACTATGGCCGCCGGCTGGCGGTAACAACCGCACTGCTGGCGCTATCGACAGCATCGTTCGCCGCCGACGAGCAGGAAATCTTCGTCACCGCCTCCAAGCGGGCCTCGACGATCCAGGAGTTGCCGTTCTCCGTGAACGCGCAGACCGAAGCCGATATCCAGCGCACCGGCGCGGCGAATCTCGAGGATGTGGCGCGCAACGTCGCCAGCCTCTCGATCCAGAACCTCGGACCCGGACAAAGCCAGGTTGGCATCCGCGGCGTCTCCGCCGGCCAGATCGTGCGCGACCAGCCGGGCGTCAAGGAACAGGTCGGCGTGTACCTCGACGAGTCGGTGATCTCGCTGTCCCTGTTCACCCCCGACCTCGACCTGTTTGACCTGAACCGCGTCGAGACGCTGCGCGGCCCGCAGGGCACGCTGTTCGGCTCCGGCTCCGTCGGCGGCACGATCCGCTACATCACGAACCAGCCCAAGCTGGGCGAGTTCGAGGGCATGGTGGAGGCCAACCTGAATTCCGTCACCGACGGCGGCGAGGGCGGCCACCTGAAGGGCGTTGTCAACGTGCCGCTCGGCGACAGCGCCGCGCTCCGGGTCACCGGCTACCACACCGAGTACGCAGGCTTCATCGATGCCCTGCGCGAGGGCGGCAGCATCGACGAGGACGTCAACGATGGCGACCGTCAGGGTGTGCGCGTGGCGCTGCGCTGGGAGCCTACCGACAACATCGTGATCACGCCCCGCTTTGTCTACCAGGAAGTCGGAGTGAACGGCTTCAACCGCCAGGAAGAGTTCAACCTGCTCGCCAACCCGTTCACGACGACGCGACCTGCGGTCACGTTCGCGGAGCGCCAGCAGTTCCTGCTGCTAGACGAGGAGTTCACGGATGACACGACGATCGCGGACCTGACCGCCGAGATCACCGCTGGCGCGGTCGACATCACGTCGATCACGAGCTACACGGAGCGCGATATCCTCGTCAGTCGCGATGCCAGCGCCCTGACCGACAGCATATCGATATCGTTCGGGCTCGATCCCGACGACATCGTCATTCCGTCCAACCTGCGCGACACCACTGACCTCGAGGTGTTCACCCAGGAAATCCGCGTGGCCTCCAACGCCAGCGGTCCGTTCCAGTGGCTGGTCGGCGCATTCTATTCCGACGTCGAGCGCATCTACGCGCAGCGGCTGCCGACACCCGGCTACGACGTTGCCGCCGATGCCGCGCTCGGCGCCGGCACCTCAGCCGACATCTATGCAATCGCCGGAAACCGCTACGGCCCCGATTCGCCGTTCAATTCCGATCTGCCGTACGACATCAAGCAATATGCGTTGTTCGGCGAAGCGAGTTACGACATCACCGATGCGCTCACCGTCACCGCGGGTGCCCGCTACTACGACTTCGAGGAGGAACGGACGATCACCTTCGGCGGCGCGTTTGCCGACTTCGGCAACCCGAGCCCGACCGTTGATCAGGTTGACCAGACCGACTCGGACGGCGTCACCCCGCGGGTGATGCTGAGCTATGAGGCGTCCGAGACGCTGATGCTGAATGCCCAGGTCTCGCAGGGCTTCCGGCTCGGCGGCGTCAACGACCCGCTGAACATACCCCTCTGCACCGACGAGGACGAGGCAATTTTCGGCGGCTTCCAGGACTACGAGGACGAGACGCTGTGGAACTACGAGGCCGGCATGAAGCTGAGTGCCGGCGGCGTAACGTTCAATGCCTCGGTTTTCCGCACCGACATCGAGGATCTGCAGGTCACGCTGGACGCCGGTTCGTGCTCGTCGCGAATTTCCTTCAACGTCCCGGACGCACACACGAACGGCCTCGAGTTCGAGGTCAGCACGACGCCCGTCGAGGGCCTGGAGCTGTCATTCGCCGGCACATTCGTCGAGGCCGAGTTCGACTCCACAGTCGCGGACGGCGACGGCAACGCGATCGGCGGCATCGTCGATGGCAACCGCCTGCCGTCGGTGCCAGAGATCCAGTTCGCCGCCAGCGCCACCTACAGCTGGCCGCTGACGCTGGGCGGGGCTGGAGCCGAGGGCTTCATCTCGACCACGCTGCAGCACGTCGGCGACCGCTACACGCAGCCGTCCGACCAATTGCCTGGCGCCGGTATCTTTACGTCGAACCTGGCGTTCGCCGGCGCCACCGGCGACGAGGAGACGATCCTCGACCTGCAGCTCGATGCCTACACGATCCTGACGGTCAGCGGCGGCGTCGACTTCGACAACTGGTCAGTGCTCGGCTACATCACCAACCTGACCGACGAGAACGCAGACCTGGCCTTCGACCGCGAGCGTGGTGGCCGGGCCCGGCTTGGGTTCCACACCAACCCGCCGCGGACGGTCGGCGTGACCACCCGCTTCCGCTTCTGATCCGCTTCGCTTCGATGTGAC
>JANNHO010000127.1:0-3344 GCA_031404435.1 Acidimicrobiaceae bacterium
GAACTTTGCACCCTTGGGCATCGCCCGTTCCGAACCACCGATGCCAACCGGCACGATCGGTACTCCTGCCTTCGCAGCGACGTAGGTGAGACCATCGAACAGCGGATGTACGACCGGTCCGCTCTTGCGTTCACCCTCGGGGAACAACACCAGCGGTTCGCCGCCTTGCAGCAACTCGATGCACCGCTTCAGGGCCTCGCGGTCGGCGCTGCCGCGCGTGACCGGGAACCCGCCGAGCACCGACAGCAGCCGCCCGAACCAGTACGACTTCCAGTACTTGTCGGCACCCATGAACCGCATCCGCCGCCACGTGAGGGCCGAGGCGATGGGCGTGTCGAGGATGCTGCGATGCACGGGTGCCAGTACGAACGCCCCCCGGGTCGGCACGTTCTCGCGACCCTCGATCGTCATCCGGCACCAGATTCGACAGAACGAGGTGACGATGAACCTGACCGTCTGATAGGCGGCGCGTTCGACAACGCTGCGCCCGGCGAGGTTGGTATCGATCCGTGTCATTCCGCTGTTCCCCCTGACGCGTCGACTGAGGCGTCATCTGCGAGCAGCTGCTCGATCCGCTCGAGTACCGCGTCGATGCTCAACCCGGACGTGTCAACGACGACCGCCCCGGCGGCCTCCGTCAGCGGGCCGTGGAGACGGGCCTGATCCGAAGCATCACGCGCCTCGATCTGGGCGGCGATGTCGTTGATGTCACCACCGGCTTCGGCGACGCGCCGTTCGGCGCGAACCTGCGGCGACGCGGTGAGGTACAGCTTGAGCACCGCATCGGGGAAGACCACCGAGCCGATGTCGCGCCCCTCGATCACTCCCCCGCCGCGGACGCGTGCCCAGTCGCGCTGACGTCGCACCAGCTCGGCGCGCACCTCGGCATTGGCGGCAACTGCGGCGACCGAGCGGGTGACGTTCGGCGAGCGCACCTCACTCGTGGCATCGACCCCGTCGACGAGCACCCCGTACTCGCCCACCTCGAGTGACACATCACGGGTGAATGCAGCAACCGCGCGCAGGTCATCGAGCGGGATGCTCCGCCGCAGCGCGGCGTAGGCGATGGCGCGGTACATCGCGCCGGTGTCGAGGTACTCCAGGCCAAGGCGCGCCGCCAGCGCTCGGGCGACCGTGCTCTTACCGGCCCCGGCCGGTCCGTCGATGGCGATGATCCGTAACGCAGCACCCGTCGCCGTCACCAGCTGGTCCCCATCGGCATGCCCTCGCTGTAACCGGCGGCGCTCTGCACGCCAACCACGGCACGATCGTGTAGCTCATCGATCGTGCGCGCTCCGGCATAGGTGCATGCCGAGCGGACCCCGGCGACGATCTCGTCGAGGATGTCCTCCACCCCGGGGCGCTCGGGATCGAGGTACATCCGCGATGTGCTGATGCCTTCCTCGAACAGTTCCTTGCGGGCCCGTTCGAATGCCGAATCCGATCGTGACCGACTCTTGACGGCACGGTTGCTGGCCATCCCGAAACTCTCCTTGTACAGCCGCCCGTCCGGATCGCGCAGCGTGTCAGCAACAGATTCGTACGTGCCGGCGAGCCACGAGCCGAACATCACGCTGGCGGCCCCGCCGGCTAATGCGAGTGCGACATCGCGCGGGTAGCGCACGCCGCCGTCGGCCCAGATGTGCTTGCCCAGTCGGCGGGCCTCGTCGGCGCATTCGACAACTGCGGAGAACTGCGGACGCCCGACGCCGGTCATCATTCGCGTGGTGCACATCGCGCCCGGGCCGACACCGACCTTGATCACATCCGCACCCGCCTCGATCAACTCGCGCGTTCCTGTCGCGGTGACCACGTTGCCGGCCACGATCGGGGTGTCCGGCGCCGCGCCACGGACCGCTTCGATTGCTCGCAGCGTCTTGGTCTGATGGCCGTGCGCGGTGTCGATCACCAACACGTCGACACCCATCGCCAACAGCGCCTTGGCCTTGGCAGCGGGGTCACCGTTGATGCCGACGGCGCATGCCACGAGGAGCCGCCCCTGGGCGTCGACCGCGGGCCGGTAGATGGTGCTGCGCAGTGCCCCGGTGCGGGTGACACAGCCGATCAACAGGCCATCGTCATCCACCACCGGAGCCACCGACAAGCGCTCGCCCGACAGCCGCTCGTAGATCTCCTCGGGAGCAGTACCGGCCGCGATGGTGATGATGTCGCGGCGGCCGACGTTGCGCAGTTGGGTGAACCGGTCGAACCCGTTCGCGTCGTGCTCGGTGAAGATCCCCACGGGACGATCACCATCGAGCACCACGACGGCACCATGGGACCGTTTGTGGATCAACTGCAGCGCATCGCCGACGGTGTCGTGCGGGCTGAGCGTGATCGGGGTGTCGTACACGGTGTGGCGGGATTTGATGTAGGCGACCACCGTCTCGATCACATCGAGGGGGATGTCTTGGGGCAACACGGTGATCCCGCCCCGCCTGGCCACCGTCTCGGTCATCCGCCGCCCGGCCACCGCGGTCATGTTGGCCACCACCACTGGGATCGTCGTGCCAAGGCCGTCCGGGGTGGTGAGATCGACGTCGAAGCGTGACGGCACCGCCGACAGACTTGGCACCATGAACACGTCGTTGTATGTGAGATCGAACGCGCCAGCGTCGTTCAGCATCCTCATTAGGTGGCAGCTCCCTCGAGCGATTCTCCCCGGCCAAACCAGACCGACCGTTGAAGCGGCGCACGAAGGCTATCGGGCCTGGCCCGCAGCGAACGCCCCGATCGGTGCCATCATCCCGATCGGTGAGCGTGCGCGGATACGGTTCAAAGCATGTCGACACCCGTAGTCCTCGTACACGGTTGGGGCGGTTCGTTCGCCACCACCTGGGGTTCCAGCGGTTTCACCCATCTGCTCGCCGATGCGGGTCGGCCCGTGATCGGGGTCGACCTGCTCGGTCACGGCGAAGCCCCGAAGCCCCACGACCCGGCGGCATACTCCGACCTCACCAAACGGGTGCTCGACGCGATGCCAGACGAGCCGGTCGACGCGGTTGGTTTCTCGCTCGGGGCGATGACGCTGCTGCGGGTTGCCTGCGCGCAGCCGCACCGTTTCCGACGGCTGGTGCTCGCCGGCATCGGCCAGAACGTTTTCGAGCGCGACGATGCACACACGTTGCGGATCATCGCCGGTCTCGAAGGCACCGCCCCGGCCGACGACAACATCGCCAGGCTGTTCGCCAACTACGGCACCCAGCCAGGTAACGACCTCGTCGCCCTGACCGCGGTGATGAAGCGGCCCCGCAGCGGTGAGTTCACACCCGAACTCATCGCCGCCGCCACGTGCCCGACGCTCGTGGTCATCGGCGACCGCGACTTCGCCGGACCGGGAGACC
>JANNHO010000128.1:0-2271 GCA_031404435.1 Acidimicrobiaceae bacterium
GCCACGTCGTTCATCTCGAAGACGACGAAGGTGGCGCCGGCGAGCAGTTGTTGTTCGTCGTCCTCGCGGCCGGCCACGAGCTCGACGCGGCGACGCGGTCCGAGATCACCGACCGACTTCGGTCGCAGCTCGCGCCGCGCCACGTACCCGACCGGGTCGAGCAGATGGAGGTGATCCCACGCAATCTCACCGGCAAGAAGCTCGAGCTGCCGGTTACGCAGATCCTGCGCGGCGCACCGATCGATTCGGTCGCCAGCCGGGGCTCGCTTGCCGCCCCTAATGCGCTCGACGGGTACGCCGCGTACGCGACACGCCGGGTCTCAGCGCGTTGAGTTGTCCACAATTTGATCGTGCACCATTGACATCCAAGGGCGATGGGTGCACAGTGGGCGAGCGACCGTGGGGGACGCAGACAGACGCCGAAGGGGGCACGCCATGACCGAGGTCATGAATCACGAGACCATCTACGACCGCGTTGGGGGGTACGCAGGGTTCCAGCGGATCGCCACCGACATCTTGGCGCTTCACCATGCCAACCCGATTCTCGAGCGGCGCTACGGGCACTCGCCAAAGTCCGATGAGGAGCTGATCAAATTGGTGACCGAGTTGTTGTGCTCGGTGACCGGTGGCAGCGAGACCTACACCGGGATGAACATGACCCAAGCCCACACCGGGATGAACGTAAACGCCGAGGAGTTCATCGAAGTGCTCGATGACATCTTGAAAGCACTCGAGATGAACGGTGTCAGCAAGGCAGACCAGGACACCATTCTCGGCTTGAACTACGGCCTGAAGAACGAAGTCGTCGGGCGCTGAGCCCGGATCACGCAACGCAATTCGTAAATTCACGAGAGGAACCACAATGAGCGCAGATGTGAAATCGTCCCTGGATGCCGTGCTCGACCGAGTCGTCACGTCCAACCCCGGTGTTCCGGGGGTGGCTGCGATCGCCACGAACCGTGACGGCAACTTCTACGAAGGTGCTGCAGGAAAGCGTACGCTCGGCCCGGATGCCGACGCAGACGCCGATTTCACGATCGACACCGTCTGTGCGATCTTCTCCACGACCAAGGCGATCGGTGGCACGGCGTGTCTACAACTCGTCGAGGAGGGCCTGCTCGATCTCGACGCCCCGGCCAAAGAGTACGTACCGGCGATCGGTGACTTGCAGGTGCTCGATGGTTTTGATGGAGACGGCAACCCGGTGCTGCGGCCACCCAAGCGTGACATCACCACGAAGATGCTGTTGTTGCACACCGCAGGCTTTGGCTACGACTTCTTCAACGAGCAGTACAACCGGATGGCCACCGAACACGGCCAACCGAGTGTGATCACGGCTTCGAACGCGTCGATCAACACACCGCTGCTGTTCGACCCGGGCGAGCAGTGGGAGTACGGCTCGAACATCGACTGGGCCGGCCAGGTAGTGGAGGGGATCACCGGCAAACGACTCGGTGAGGTACTGACCACGCGCATCCTCGAACCGCTCGGGATGAACACCACAGCGTTCAACATGACCGACGCGATGCGCGCCAACATGGCAACCATTCACCAACGCGCGGACGATGGCTCGCTCACCCCGCTGACCGGGTTCGAGCTACCGTCCGATCCGGAGGTGCACATGGCCGGCCATGGCCTGTATTCGACTGCAGCTGATTACGTCAAGTTCATCCGCATGTGGCTCAACGACGGCATGGGTCCCGATGGTCCGGTGCTGCGCAAGGAAACCGTCGAGATGGCTGCGCAGAACCACCTCGGCGAGATGAAGATCAAGCAGCTCCCCGGTGTGATCCCGTCGCTGTCCAACGATGCCGAGTTCTTCCCGGGTATGCCGAAGTCGTGGGGGCTCACGTTCATGATCAACGACGACGATGCCCCCACGGGCCGTCCGGCCGGTTCGCTGGCCTGGGCGGGCCTCGCCAACCTGTACTACTGGATCGATCGCCGCACGGGCATCGGCGGCTACTGGGCAACGCAGATCTTCCCGTTCGCCGACCCTGCGTCGGTCGGCGGGTACCTCGACTTCGAGACCGCTGTGTACGACAGCCTCCACTAGGTTTCGGCCAGTCAGTAGCCTCACGCAATGGCTTCCGACGACCATCTCCGGCTCGACCATCAACTCTGCGTCGCGCTCTACAACGCATCGCGCGCAGTCAATGGCTGCTACCGGCCTTTACTCGACGACATCGGTCTCACCTACAGCCAGTACACGGTGATGCTCGTGTTGTGGGAGCGTCAATCGACGACGCTGCGCGACCTCACCGAACTGCT
>JANNHO010000129.1:0-1986 GCA_031404435.1 Acidimicrobiaceae bacterium
CAGGGCTACAAGGATCTGATCACTCACGTGTTCGACGAGAGTAGCGAGTTCCTTGACACAGACGCGGTGTTCGGAGTACGACCAAGCCTGTCGCGTCCGTTCATCGTCGACGCCAACGGTGAACTCGCCGCAACGTTCGACATCGTTCTCGACCGGGCCGACTGAACCGGTTCGGGCACAAGGTCCGGTACTCGACCCCAAGGGGGTCAGCCGCCTCCGAAGGTGGAGGTGTAGCCGCCGTCGGGGTGCAGGATCGATCCGGTGAACGATCGGCCGGCGTCGCTGCACAGGAACAGCGCGGTTTGGGCGACGTCGTCGGCCGTGGGGAACTCGCCGAGCGCGACCTGCGACCGCCGCTGCTCGCGCCATGCCGCCTGCGCCGCCGGATCGGGGCCGGCGCTGGAGCGGGCCAACCCATCGAACAACTCCGTCTCGACGTAGCCGGGGCCGATGGCGTTCACCCGGATCTGGTGCTTGCCAAGCTCGTTGGCCAGACACCGGGTCAGCATCCACGTGGCCGCCTTCGACACCGAGTACGCACCGGCGGTCGGGCGTTTCGAGGCCATCGAAGCAATCGCCACGATCGAGCCGGGAGTCGCCGTGGCGACCATGTGCTGAGCGGCGCGTTGGACGAGTAGGAACACCCCGCGCATGTTCACGTCGAGCACGAAATCGAAGTGCGCCGGGTCGATGTGCAGCAGTTCGTTGAACCCGCCGGTCTGGGCGGGGCGCGACCCGACGCCGGCCGAGGCGACGACGGTGTCGAGCCCGCCGAACGCATCGACGACTCGGTCGACGCCGGCGTGAACCTGGGCGATGTCGGTCACGTCGACCGGCACGAACATGGCTCGACCACCGGCCGCTTCGATCGCTGCGATCAGAGTCTCGGCGCGTTCCTGCATCATCGGCAGGTCGGCGATCGCTACCGCTGCGCCCTCGGCGGCGAACAGCGCTGCCGTCGCCGCGCCCAGACCATTGGCCCCACCGCTGACGAGCGCCCGACGGCCGGCGAGGCGGCTCATTGCAGGAATCCGGGCAACGCGTGGCCCTGCTCGATGCAGAGCTGTCGGTACCGTTTCGACATCGACGCAGCGTCGTTGACTCGGGTGATCTGTTCGTGCAGGTCGAGCATCAGGTTGGCCCCGTGGATGACGAACAGCACCTCGGTGATCTCGGTGTTGGAGTCCGGAACTTCGAGCGTGTGTGAGGAACCGGCCTGCTCGTGGATGAAGCTGCCGGCGGTGTAATCGATGCCGTACTCCACGTAGCGCCACCGTCCGCTGATGGTCCAACCGAACACCTGGCCGGTGTGGTGGTGTCGCTCGGTTCCCGAGCCAGGTTCGTAGCGGACCCCCAGCGCCCATATGGCGCCGGCGACGTCAGCGTGAACGAGCCGCCGCTGGCCCCCGGCAACGTCAACCCACGGTGCGTCGCTGACGAGCGTGACCCCCGTCGGCCCGGCCGGGTCGGTCCGCTGCTCAGCCCCCCGTGACACCGAAGCCCCCATCCACCGCGTGCACCTGGCCGGTGACGTGACGGGATTCGTCGGACAGGAAGTACAGCGCCGCATTGGCGTGATCGGTCGGGTCGAGCATGCCGCCGGCAACGGCTGGCGGGTCTTGGTCCACTGCATGGTCGCTTCGTCATTGGCTGCTCGGCGAGCCATCGGCGTGTTCGTCAAACCCGGAGCGATCACGTTGATGCGGATGCCGTTCGGGGCGTAGGTGCCTGCCGCGGCCCGGGCCCAGCCGATCATCCCCGCTTTGGCGGCGGCGTAGGCGTGGATGTCGAAGTAGCCCGGCGACGGCCACTTGGCAACGGTGCTGGAGGTCACGACGATCGAACCCCCGGCGGGCTGGTGGAGCATCATTCGCGTGGCCTCGCGGGCGGGGAGGAAACCGGTGGTGAGGTTGAGCGCCAGCGTCGCGTTCCAGGCCGCCAGGCTGATCTCGTGAAGAACGCCGTCGCCGAGCGGGCGGCCGCTCC
>JANNHO010000130.1:0-6554 GCA_031404435.1 Acidimicrobiaceae bacterium
CGAGGCAAATTCCTTCGCCGAAAAAGGTTCAAGGTCATCCACCGTCTCGCCAACGCCGATGAAGTAGACCGGCAGTTTATGGCGTGCCGCGATGGCAACGAGAATGCCGCCGCGCGCGGTGCCGTCAAGCTTGGTCATGACCCTGACGGGGCTGTCACAGGCCCCTGAACAGGGACGATGCAGTGTCGAAGGGGGGACTTGAACCCCCACGAGATTTCTCTCACCAGCCCCTCAAGCTGGCGCGTCTGCCTATTTCGCCACTTCGACGTGGTTGTTGTGGAACGCTTCGAGGATAGCCGCGGGTCAGCTGCGGACCAACAGGAATCCCAGTGCCACCACGGTGATGATCCACACCAGCGCGAACACGGTGGTGATCCGGTTGAGGTTGCGCTCCGCCGCCGATGACCCGAGAGCCGTTCCCCCGCCGCCGCCGAACATGTCGCTGAGCCCACCGCCGCGGCCACTGTGCATCAAGATGCCGGAGACCATGGCGACCATGGACACCAGGTTGATGACCAGAATGAGATAGAGGATGAAGTCACGCACGGTTGGCAAGCCTATCGCCCGACGACCATCTCGGCCCGCACCTCGACGCCGGCATCACGGGCGAATTCGCGTATCCGTTCAAACTGTGCCGGGGCCTCGGCCCGGTCGCACAGCCACAGCCGCGTCGCGCCAACTGCGATCAGACCGCCGGTCGCCGGTGGTAGCGGCGCCTTGGGATCGAGCGCGGGGCGACGCCGGGTGCGGCTCCTGACCAGAGTTTCGACCGACACCCAGCCGCAGCGACGCTGCCGCAGCAATGAACGGCGGACGATGCCCTGGCCATCGAACGTCGCAGAGATCGGGTAGTCGACGACAACTGCTGCTGCAATCACCATGCAGACTGCAGCAAGGATCACGGTGACGACGTTCAGCCCGTTGACCGCAAGTACGCCGACGCCGAGGGCAAGCGTGATCAGTGCCGAAAGGAACGCTGCCGCGAGCCGGAGCGGGCTCGATGTGAGCTCCACTGCGGTGGCCGCCTGCTCATCTCGTGACGGCAACCTGACTCACTCGCTCGAGCAGCGTCTCTCCGGCTTGGAGCGGATAATGGCATGCAACCTGGTGAAGCGTGTCGCCGTCGATCGGTACGAGCAGCGGCACCTCGGTGCGGCAGCGTTCGGTGGCAAGCGGGCAACGGGTGTGGAAGTGGCATCCCGGTGGGGGCGACGCAGGGCTCGGCACATCGCCTTGCAACACGATGCGCTGGCGTGTTCGCTCCGCCCGCGGGTCGGGCACCGGCACCGCCGACAGCAGCGAATGCGTATACGGATGCGCCGGAGCGTCGTAGAGCGTGTCGCGGCTTGCGAGCTCGACAACGCGGCCGAGGTACATGACTGCCACTCGGTCGCTGATGTGGCGCACGACGGAGAGGTCGTGGGCGATGAAGATCATCGAGAGCTCGAAGCGCTCCTGGAGGTCCTCGAGCAGGTTGAGCACCTGTGCCTGGATGCTCACGTCGAGCGCCGAGACCGGCTCGTCGAGGATCAGCACTTTTGGGTGCACGGTGATGGCCCGCGCAATGCCGATGCGTTGCCGCTGACCGCCGGAAAACTCGTGCGGATAACGGTTTCCGTGCTCGGGCAGCAGCCCGACCGCTTGGAGCATCTCCGCGACCCGTTCACGCGTTTCGCCCTTGTCGACACCTTGGATTCGGAGCGGCTCGCCGACGATCTCCCGTACCGACATCCGCGGGTTGAGCGACGCGTACGGATCTTGGAACACGATCTGTAGGTCTCGTCGTACCGCCCGCATCTCGGCCTTGCCGATGTGGGTGATGTCGCGGCCTTGGAACGTGATCGTGCCCGACGTCGGTTCGATGAGCCGCAGCAGGGTGCGCCCAAGCGTGGTCTTGCCGCACCCCGATTCGCCGACGACCCCCAACGTCTCCTCGCCAAACAGGTCGAGGGAGACATCGCTGACGGCATGCACCTGGCCGACCGTTCGACGGAGCACACCGGCCTTGATCGGGAACTGCTTGACCAGGTGATCGAGTTGCAGGATCGGTTCAGTCGTTGTCATCCGAGCACCTCCGGCACAGGCGACACCGGCATCGCTACGTGGGCAGGCATGCCCGCCGCGATCGGCACCGACGCGGTGGTCGCCGAGTGCGGGTCGACACCCGAGACCGAAACCTCGTCGGCGCGATGGCAGCGCGACGAGTGACCGTCGGCGACCACACGGAGATCGGGCATGGCCTCACCGCAGATGTCGATCGCCCAGCTGCAGCGAGGTTCGAACGGGCAGCCCGGCAGCGGTCGTAACAGGCTGGGCGGATTGCCAGGAATGGGGGTGAGCCGGTCGGCGGCACGCGAGCCAAGCGTCGGAATGCTCGACAGCAAGGCCTTCGTGTACGGGTTGGCCGAGCGGTAGAAGACGTCGTCGAGCCCGCCTGTTTCGAACAGCCGACTGCCGTACATCACCTGCACCCGGTCGCCCGCTCCGGCGACCAATCCGAGGTCGTGGGTGATGAGGATCACCGCTGCCCCGGTTTCGCGTTGAGCTGCGGCGATCACTTCCATCACCTGAGCCTGGATCGTGACGTCGAGCGCCGTCGTCGGCTCGTCGGCAATGATCACCCGCGGCGAGTTGGCGATCGCCATCGCGATCATCGCCCGTTGGCGCATGCCACCGGAGAACTCGTGGGGGTACTGCTTGGCGCGGCGGGCCGGTTCGGGCACGCCGACGAGCTCCAGCAGCTCCGCAGCCTGCTTCCACGCCATGGCCTTCGGGGTTTGGCGGTGGGCTCGGATCATCTCGACGATCTGGTCGCCGATGGTGAACACCGGATTCAATGCCGTCATCGGGTCTTGGAAGATCATGGCGATTCCGTTCCCGCGAACGTGACGCATCTCGCGGTCCGACAGCGTGAGCAGCTCACCGCCTTCGAACGTGATCGAGCCCGTGATCGTCGCCGACTTCGGGTGCAAGCGCATGATCGCCAGCGCGGTGACCGATTTGCCTGAGCCGCTCTCGCCGACGATGGCCAAGGTTTCACCGGCGTGCACGACCATGCTCAGCTCGGTGACGGCGCGAACCGGCCCTGCGTCGGTACGGAATGTGACCGACAGGTTCGACACCTCTAGCAGTGGGGCATCGGGTTCGCTCATTCCTTCTCCACCTTCGTCTTCGGGTCGAGTGCGTCACGCAAGCCGTCGCCGAGGAAGTTGACGAACAGCACGATCCCAACCACGAACATCCCCGGAATTAGCACACGGATCGGATCGTTGTTGATCTCGCCCTTTTCTTGGTAGACGAGGTTGCCGAGAGTGGGCGTGGGTGGTTGAACTCCGAGGCCGAGGAACGACAGCGTGCTTTCGAGCACGATCGCCGTGCCGACGAGCAGTGTCACCTCCACGACCACCGCACCGACAACGTTCGGCAGGATGTGACGGAACACGATGCGCATGTTCGATGCACCGGCCGCTCGGGCTGCCTGGACGAACTCCTGCTCCTTGAACTGCATCACAACCCCGCGTACCACGCGGGCGATCCGTGTCCACAGCAGGGCCGAGAGAACCATCGCGATCCCCAGTGGGTTCGCACCGAACTTTCGACTGAAGATCAGCAGGATGATCAACGCCGGCACGATCAGTACCAGGTTGATCAGCTGAGACACGACCGCATCGACCCACTTGCCGAAGAAACCGGCCATCGCCCCGGCGATGGTGCCGATGAGCGTCGACGTGATCGCAACGATCGCGGCGATACGAATGGAGTACCGGCCGCCGGTGAGAATGCGGACATACAGGTCGCGACCGATCGGATCGGTCCCGAATGGATGCTCGCGCGACGGCCCCTGGCGGCGGTCGCGCACGTTGCGTTCGTCGAATCCGTACTTGTTCAGCCATGGCCCGAAAATGAACAGCACGACGATGATCACCAGCCCGATCGCTCCGAAGATGGCCAGGCGGTGGTGGCGGAGCCGGCTCCAGGTGAGCTGGGCGTAGCTCTGCGGCGCATCTGCGAGGCCTTCGCGTGCATCGCTGGCCGAGTTGCGTGCACTTCGTGCGCTGTCGGCAGGGGTCGCCGGGGGTTTGGCAAGGTCAGTCATACCGGATCCTTGGGTCCAGGACGCCGTAGAGCACGTCGGCGATGAGGTTAAAACCGATGGCGATGATCGACGCAAGGATGGTGATGCCCATCATCAGGTCGAGATCGGGTTTGGCGATCGCTGTCAGGAATGCCTGGCCGAGCCCCGGCCACGAAAAGATCGACTCCGTCACGACCGACCCACCGAGAAGCGCCGCAAAGGTGAGTGCCCACAACGTGACCAGAGGGATCAACGCGTTGCGCAGCGCGTGGCGCCAGATCACACGACGTTCGCTGATCCCCTTGGACCTCGCGGTTCGGATGAAGTCGGAGTTGACGACTTCCAGCATCGCCGCCCGCCCGAACCTGCTCAGCTCGGCGATGCTCACGAACGCCAACGTCAGTATCGGTAGGGTTCCGCTCGAAATGTACTCACCGATGGAGCCGCGTTTCATCGTGCCAGTAATGAACGGTTTGACACCGAACCACTCGTTCAACTTGACCCCGAGGATCACCTGCAAGATCAGGCCGAGGACGAAGGTGGGCAGGGCCAGGCCGACAAAGCTCAGACCGGTGAAGGTGTAGTCACCTACAGAGTAGGGGCGGCGGGCGGAGTACACCGACAGCAAGACGCCGAGGAACGCGGCGATGACAAAGGCGGGCACGGCAAGGAACAAGGTGTTTGTTCCCCGCACTCGTAGCGCCCGGCTGACGGGTTGGTTATAGGCCTCGGAGTTCCCGAAGTCGCCGCGGATGGCGTTGCCCATCCAGGTGAACGGCCGGACCCAGATGCTCTTGTCGAGATCGTATGCCTGAACGACAAGGTCGTATCCGTCCTGACAACGCGGCAGGCACAGCCGCAGGGAGCCGAGCGGATCGGTGGTGTACGACACACCGACATGAACGAGGTATAGGGCAACGATCAACAACGGGATCGTGGTGAGGACCCTGCGGATGGTGTAGGCGAACAATGGACCTCGGCTCGTCAGCATTGCAAGTGGATGGAAAAACGAATGGGCCCCCGGCGTTCACCGGGGACCCATTCATATCACTTATCTGTCTTCTTTGGAACGCCCGCTCTCAGCTGGCGAACTGGTAGTCGACCACGTTCACCAGCGGCCCGGCGGAGTTGGCGTCAGGTGCCACTGCCGCCTGGGACAGTGCCGTCTTGCTGTAGGCATAGAACGACGGCTTCTGGGTGAGCGGCAGCATGAACAGCCCGCCCTCGGGGTCGGTCTCCAGGGTGGTGACGAACCGGTCGAGTTCGTTGTAGCAGGCGTTGCGCTCGTCGTTGTCCACGGTGGCGTCGCACTCATCGGCCTTGGCGTCGAAGTCGGGGTTCGCATACCCGTACGTGTTGTTCCCGGCTCCGGTGCGGTACGAGGCGGACTGGCCACCTGGCCACGGGCCACCGACCCATGCGAACTGGGTGATGTCCCACACGTTGCAGTCGCCTTCGGCGCCGCCACTGTTCGCACAGGCGAGATGGTCCTCGTTGAACGGCTGATCGCCGAAGTATGCGCCACCCTCACCATTGTTGATGGTGATCTCGATGCCTGCGTCGGCCATCTGGGCCTGGATCAACTCTTCCTGGATCTCACGCAGTCGGTTGCCACCGGTGGTTCCGACCCGCAAGCTGAGGCGACCGTTCTCGGGATGCTCGTAGATGCCGTCGGCCCCGGCCGTGTAGCCGGCACTTTCGAGTGCTGCCTGAGCGGAGTCGATGTCGCCTGCGCCATAGCCAACTTCGGTTTGGTGATCCTCGTAGCTGGGCTGGTTGCTCATCCAATAGGTGTTACCGAGGCCTGCGGCCGGCAATACGTCACCGAACAATGGCGTGTACAAGCCTTCCATCACCTCAGCCTTGTTGAGCGCGAACGCAATCGCTTCGCGAACGCCGGCATTCTTGAGGTGCGGGTTGTTGAGGTTGAAGCCCCAGTGCTCGAACGTCGGCCCGGCGAGCGACGCAACACCGAAGTCGGCGTTGTCGGCGAACTCTTCGAACTGCAGTTGCGGCTGGGTGTAGATGATCTGGGCTTCGTTCGCAGTCAACGCGTTGACCTGCGCATCGGTGTCGGTGACGAAGTTGATCTGCACCCCGTCGACGTTGGCAACGCCGGTGTTGGTCACGTCGGGGCTGACCGAGCCGTGGTACAAGTCGTTGCGGACGAGGCTCATCGAGACTCCCCGCTCCCAGTTGTCGAAGATCATCGGGCCAGACGATGGCAGCACCGTGCCGTCGGCGGTCTTCCACTCACGCAGCGCGTCGTTCTCGAGCGCAGCTGCCTCGGCAGGGGTGCCGGGGAAGACGTGCGCCGGGTGGATCTCGCTGAACATCGCCTGCCAGCCGGCGAAGAATGCCGACCAGGTCACGGAGAACTCGGTATCGGATGTGACAGCGAATTCCGTCACCGTGTCGTAGCCGGTGCGATCACCGAGTAGGTACACGAAATCGGGATCGGTGTCTTCGTCATCACCAT
>JANNHO010000131.1:0-11620 GCA_031404435.1 Acidimicrobiaceae bacterium
CCACGTGATCACCGGGGCGACCCATTCGGGCCCAAACCGGCCAACCATCTCCTCGGGCAGGCCGAGGTCTTCGGTGAGCCGAGTGAGTGCGCCCGGGGCAACCGCGTTGACCGTGACCCCGTAGCGGACGAGCTCTTCGGCGGCGATCAATGAGAACCCGGCGATGCCGGCCTTCGCGGCGCCGTAGTTGGTCTGGCCAGGGTTGCCGTAGATCCCCGAGACCGAAGTGGTGTTGACGATTCTGGCATCGTTGGTATGGCCTTCCTTGGCCCGGTTGCGCCAGTACTCGGCGGCAACCCGACACGGCGCCCACGTGCCCTTCAGGTGCACCTTGATGACGGAATCCCACTCGTCTTCGGTCATCGAAAACAGCATCCGGTCGCGCAGGATGCCGGCGTTGTTGACGAGCACGTCGAGCCCACCGAAAGTGTCGATTGCCAGCTGCACCATCGCCTTTGCGTCGGCCAGACTGCTTACGTCGCCGACATGGGCGACCGCTTCGCCGCCGGCGGCAATGATCTCGTCGACCACTTCCTGGGCGGGGCCGGCGTCGGCACCGGAGCCATCGCGGGCCCCGCCGAAGTCGTTGACCACCACCTTGGCTCCATGATGGGCCAGCATCAATGCGTATTCACGCCCGATGCCTCGGCCCGCTCCGGTTACGACACACACTCGACCTACGCACATTTGTTCAGACACGGCGACGAGCGTACGCGGCGCAACGGCGAGTTGCCTAGTCCAGCTGACGGTACTGTCAAGTCACGCCCTGGCTGCACCCGGCAGGCAACGCGCGACGTCGGTCTACAGGCTGCCGATCCTGGGGACGACGCCGGTGAGTTGCAGGCGGTTGCCAATCTCGTGTTCGAGCGAGCGCCAATCACCGAACAAGCGGTCGAGGGTGTAGGTGCGGCGCAGGTAGCGGTGGAACTCGTGCTCCCAGGTGAACCCGATCGCCCCGTAACACTGCTGCGCCTGCGTGCAGGCGAACTCGGCCGCGCTGCCGGCCATGCACTTGGCAACCAGGGCCGTCCACTCGTCGCCGTCCCGCCCGGCCTCGGTGGCCAAATGCCCGGCACCGACGACCAGTGCGTGTGCGCTGGCGATCCGGTGCTGCAATGCCTGGAACTCGCCGATCGGTTTGCCGTACTGCACCCGCTGGCCCGTGTACTCGACGGCAGTGGCGATGACGTGACGGGCGATGCCGACCAGTTCGCAGGCGACGAGCCAGCGTCCGTGGGCGACGACGTGCGGCCACACGTCGCCGTCGATCCAGTTGACGTCACCAGCAGCAACGATGCCGGTGACCCGCACCGCGCCGAAGTTCTCGTCCAGCTCGGTCATCGGTGCCTCGGTCAACCCGGCCGACGGGCACACAGCCAGTCGCGAATCGAGCGGGACGAGGAGTGACGCGCCGTCGAGCACGGATAGTGCAGTTGCCTCGACGTGGAGGGTGTCGCCGTCGAGCCGACTCGCACCGAACGGCGAGGCCAACCCGACGACGGTGCCGGACGCGTGCGCATCGCCGGCATGAACTGCGAACACGCGTGCCAACTCGGGACCGAGGGCGGCGGCCGACGACAGTGTTTCGCCCTTGATCTCGAACATCGTCTGCAACGCGGTGGCCGGGTCGCTGGTGACGACCTCGTCCCAGCCGAGATCGTCGAGCCGCTGTGCGAGCGGCCGATCCGATACCTCCGTCAGCACGTGACGCAGGCTCGTACGCAACATCGCGACCATGTCGCTATCGATGCCGCTATCGATGCCGCTCATCGCGCACCCGCCTGTTCCCTCGGCATGCCGAGCACCCGCTGGGCGACCAGCGTGCGTTGGATCTCCTGCGAGCCGCCGTAGATCGGCGCGGCACGACTGAAGAGATATTCGCCGCGCAGCCAGTGCAGGTCTTCGTCGACGTCGAAGCGCGGGCCGACGTGCTCGCGGATCGTGTTCCAGGCGGCGATCTCGGCGTCGATCAGCAGCAACTTGTCGATCGACACCTCGGGCCCGAGCGTCTCTTCCCGAGCGAGACACTCGACGGTGTGGCGAGTGTGCAATCGCAATGCCGACATCAGTGCGTAGGCCCGACCGATCGACGCCGAATGTGACGGTTGTGCGGGTGCCATCGCCAGCGCTTGCTCCAAGCGCTTGTGGAAGCGACCCTGCTGCAACCATCCCCAGGCACCCCGTTCCCACTGCAGCATGTACATGGCCACAGCCCACCCGGTGCCCAGATCGCCGATGACCCGTTCCTTCGGGACGTAAGCGCCATCGAGGAAGATCTCGGAGAAGTGGTTCTCACCGTCCTCGGCTCGTATTGCGCGGACCTCGCAGCCGGGCTGGTCGAGATCGACAAGGACCATCGTGAGGCCCTTGTGCCCGGGTCCACCGGAGCGGGCCAGCAGCACCGAACGCTGCGCCAGATGCCCGAATGTGGACCACACCTTCTGCCCGTACAACCGGAAGCCGTCGCCGTCGGGCTCCATCCTGGTGCGTAGCGAGGCCAGGTCGCTGCCGGCGTCGGGTTCGGAGAACGCCTGGGCCCACGACTCGTCGCCGCGCAGCAGCGCAGGGAGGAACTCGTCGGCAAGGTGTGGGGCAAACACCATCAGCACCGGCACCAGGATCTCGAGCGTGGTGAACGGCTCGGGGATCTGGATGTCGAGATCCCACAGGGTCTGGAACATCGCCGCCCGAAACCGCGGGTCGCCGCCGAGGCCACCGGCGCTCGGTGGCCAACCGAGCCGCGACCACCCCGAATCGAACAGCGCGCCCTGTAGCGCGGCGAGGTGCTCGGCGCAGTGTTCCAGGCTGTGCGGCCGAAAACCGATGAACGCATTGGTCCGCTCATCGGTGCGCAGGAACTCCGCAAGTACCGCGGCATACGCGGTGGGTGAAGCGAACGACGCGGGATCGAGCGCGCCACCCGTGCCCGAATCGGCCGGGTCGTGGTGCTGAGGTATGGAGGGCAAGGTGGTCCTCGAATCTGACAGTGTCGTCAGATCGTAGCCCGCTGTGTCCACGCGACGAGATGCCGGGTTGCTGACCTCGTGGCGTCGTGACGTCTGGCACACCATGTGCCCGACCAGCACGCCACACTGCAGGGTCACGTCTGCGACGACCAGGCCGACCAGAACGAGACGAGGAGATTCATGGAGACGTGGCCCGGAGCTGCCTACCCGTTGGGCGCTACCTTCGACGGGCGGGGGACCAACTTTGCGCTGTTCAGCGAATCGGCGAGCAGGATCGAGCTGTGCCTCATCGACATCGACGGCACCGAGACACGTACCGACATGCGCGAGGTGGACGCCTACGTCTGGCACGAATACCTCCCCCAAGTGCAGCCCGGCCAACGCTACGGCTACCGGGTCCATGGCGAGTTCGACCCGGCTGCGGGCAAGCGGGCTGACCCGCGCAAGCTACTCATCGATCCGTACGCGAAGGCGATCTCGGGCTCCATCGATTGGGACCCATCGTTGTTCTCCCACGACCTCGCCGGCGCAGTCGATGATGGCCAACTGCAGGCAGGTGATTCGCTGGCGCACACAATGACGAGCGTGGTGGTCAACCCGTTTTTCGACTGGGGTGGTGACCGGCCGCCGCGGACCCCGTATGCCGAAACGGTGATCTACGAAGCGCACGTGAAAGGCCTGACGCAGTGCCATCCCGGCGTGCCGGCGGAGGTGCGTGGTACATACGCTGGCATCGGTCATCCGGCGGTGATCGAGCACCTGCAACGCATCGGTGCGACCGCGATCGAACTGATGCCGGTGCACCAGTTCGTCCACGACGGCGTCCTGGTCGAGCAGGGCCTGCGCAACTACTGGGGCTACAACACCATTGGATTTTTCGCGCCGCACAACGAGTACGCCTTTGCCGGAGACACCGGTCAACAGGTGCAGGAGTTCAAGGCGATGGTGCGTTCGCTGCACGACGCGAACATCGAGGTGATCCTCGACGTGGTCTACAACCACACCGCCGAAGGCAACCACCTCGGCCCCACGCTGAGCATGCGCGGCATCGACAACCAGGCCTACTACCGGCTGATGGAGGGCGATCCGCAGCACTACATGGACTACACGGGAACCGGGAACTCGCTGAACGTGCGCCACCCGCATTCGCTGCAGCTGATCATGGATTCGCTGCGGTACTGGGTGGTGGAGATGCACGTCGACGGGTTCCGTTTCGATCTGGCGTCGGCGTTGGCTCGCGAGTTCTTCGACGTGGACCGGTTGTCGTCGTTCTTTGATCTGGTGCAACAGGACCCTGTGGTATCGCAGGTGAAGTTGATCGCCGAACCGTGGGACGTCGGCCCCGGCGGGTACCAGGTGGGCAACTTCCCGCCGCTGTGGAGCGAGTGGAACGGCAAGTACCGCGACACGGTGCGCGACTTCTGGCGGGGTGAACCGTCCACGCTCGGCGAGTTCGCGTCGCGTTTCACCGGATCGGCCGACCTGTACGAACAAGACGGCCGCCGCCCGGTCGCGTCGATCAACTTCGTCACCGCCCACGACGGGTTCACGCTTGCCGATCTGGTGTCGTACAACGACAAGCACAACGACGCGAATGGCGAGGACAACAACGACGGCGAATCACACAACCGGTCGTGGAACGGTGGCGTCGAAGGCCCCACCGATGACGCGCACGTACTGGCCATCAGGGCCCGCCAGCAGCGCAACTTCCTGGCGACGGTGCTGCTGTCACAGGGGGTACCGATGGTGTTGCATGGCGATGAACTGGGCCGAACCCAGCAGGGCAACAACAACACCTACGCGCAGGATTCGGCGCTCAGCTGGGTGGATTGGGACACGGCCGACATGTCGCTGGTCGAGTTCGTGGGCGAGGTGTGCGCGTTACGGCGAGCGCACCCGACGTTTCGCCGCGCCCGCTTCTTCGACGGCCACCCGGTACGGCGCGGTGAGGGGGAGCCACTGCCCGACATCGAATGGCTACGCCCCGACGGTGCTGTCATGGCTCCTGAGGACTGGGGTTCCGGATTCGGTAAGGCGCTCGGTGTGTTCTTGAACGGAAACGGCATCCGTGGTCGCAACGCTCGTGGTGAACGGATCGTCGACGTGCATTTCCTGGTGTACTTCAACGCGGGCGACGAGACCGTCGAGATGACGCTGCCCGACGCCGAGCACGGCGCCGAGTGGGAGGCCGTCATCGACACCGCGTCGTCGGGTCTGCCGGTGGTGGCGGCCCTCGATCGCATCGACGTCGAGTCCCGTTCGCTCCTCGTCCTCCGCCAGCACTAAAGGATCTGGGCAGGATCCTTCTCGGTTTCCGGAAGGAATCCTGCCCAGATCTTTGGCGTGTCACGTCAACAGGCGGCGGTGGAGGTCGCGGCCTTCCTCGAACGCTGCGCTGTACTCGACGCCGGACGTTTCGGCGAGCAGGTCGGCTTGGGCGTCGCGGACGTCTTCGATCGTCAGGTGCTCGGAAACGAAGCCCTCGGTCACCAGCATCGCGAACCGTGCTACCCGCCCGCCCGCGGCGCTGAACACCCGGCCAGACACGGTGCAGTCCTCGTGCGCCAGCCAGCCGACCACCGGCGAGATCTGCGCGGCATCGAGCCGGCGCGACCACTGGTCGCCTTCGCCGGTGCGCCATGCGCGAGGCGCGATCCTCGACTGCTGCGACATCGCCGTGTAGGCGATAGGAGCGACGGCGTTGACGTTGATGCCGAGCGCAGAACCCTCGAGCGCGAGGCTGCGAGTGAGCCCCCACACCCCCGCCTTCGCAGCCGCATACGCGCTCGATCCGGCCACGCCGAGCAGGCCGGAGTTCGACGTGGTCGACACGATCCGGCCGTAACCCTGCGCGGCCATGTGCGGCCACGCCGCATGGGTGACGAGGAACGTGCCGCGCAGGTTCACGCTGACGACGCGGTCCCACAGATCGGTCGTCATCTCCGCGAACGGGGCTGACCGGAGCAGGCCAGCGTTGTTGACCACGATGTCGATGCGGTCGAAGCGCTCGAGTGCCGCGGCGACGAGCGTGCCGGCACCATCTTCGGTGGCGATGTCTCCCGCTTGCGAGACGGCCGAACCTCCTGCGGCTTCGATTGTGGCGACGACCGAGTGCGCAGCCTCGGCATCGACGTCGTTGACCACGACCGCAGCACCTCGCTCGGCCAGCAGCCGGGCATGCGCTGCGCCGATGCCGGTTCCCGCTCCGGTGACGATTGCCACGCGGCCGTCGAAGCGAGTCAGCCCGTTCACCCGGCCTCGGGGCGCAGCTGCCCCAGCACGCTCGACGGCAGGGTGTTGGCGAAGCCTTCCCCCGGCCAGTTGAACCAGCCTGACGATGCGAGGGTGCCGCCGTCGGGGTGCAGCGTCGTGCCGGTGATGTACGACGACAGCCCCGAGGCGAGGAAGACGACGGCGTTGGAGATGTCGCTCGGCACGCCCAGCCGACCCATCGGGATCGATACCCGTACGTTCAGCGGGTCGAGCATCGCGCTGGGGCCGTCGCCGCTGATCCCCATCATGTTCTGCGTGGGGGTGAGGTCGGGGGCGACGCAGTTGACCCGGATCCGGTCGGGTGCCAGTTCGACCGCCAGCGTCCTGGCGAAGTGGGCGACCGCTGCCTTTGCTGCCGAGTACACAGCGAAGTTGGGGGCGGCGCGGTGACCCTCGATGGTGGTGAGGTTGATGATGCTGCCGCCCCGATCGCCGGCGCGCATCGCCGGGATCGCCAACGAGGTGGCGTGCAGCACGTGGGTCAGGTTGGTGCGGATCAGGGCGTCCCACGCACGCGAGCCCTGCTCGCTGAACGGTGAGCGGAACGTGCCGCCGACCACGTTGACCAACGTGTCGAGTCGCCCCCATCGCTCGGCGGCCGCACCGAACAAGGCGTCGAGCGTTGCTGGTTCGCGGGCGTCGCCAACGTGCACGATCGCATCGCTCCCACGCTGCTCCAGTTCCGCACCAATGCGGCTCGCCGCCTCCGCGTCACGGTCGACGATTGCGACGTGAACTCCGTTGGCCTGCAGGTCGAGGGTGATCGCCTCGCCAAGCCCCCCGGCGCCGCCGGTGACGATCGCCACGGTCCCGTCGAGTTCAGATCGCTCGCTCCACCAGTCGCCTGGGGTCATGTCAGTCTCCTTCGTTGAATCGTTCGACCAGCTCGCGCTTGACGATCTTCAGTGTCGGGTTGCGCGGCAGCTCATCGACGATCTCTAGTTGTTCGGGAATTTTCTGGGTCATCAGCCCGGCGTCGCGGCAGTGCTGCACCATCGCCTGGAACGTGATCGCCGCTGTGCCCGGTGCGGTCTCGACAACAGCGCACACCCGTTCGCCGCGCGCTGCGTCGGGCAGGCCGATCACGGCCACGGAGCCGACCGAGGGGTGGCTCGCGAGAACGTCTTCGATCTCACGCGGGCTGATGTTCTCGCCCTTGCGAATGATCAGCTCCTTGGTGCGCCCGGTGATCACGAGATGCCCGTCGACACGCAGGTGACCACGGTCACCGGTGCGAAAGAATCCGTCGCTGCGGAAGGATTCGGCGGTCTGCCCGGCGTCGACGTACCCCATCGCGAGCATCGGCCCACGCACCAGGATGTCGCCGTCAGCACCGGCCGGGTATGGCTGTTCGGCCGCATCGACGATGAGGACCTCGCACCCGTACACCGGCTTACCGTCGGTGTTTGCTCGTTGCTCGTCGGTGTCGTACGGCGACGCGTTGGCGATCATCGGGCACTCGGTCATGCCGTAGCCGTGATGGATGATCACCCCGGTCAGTTCCCTTGTTCGCCAGTACAACTCGGGCGGTTTGGGGGCCCCGCCTCCGGACATCCGGCGCAGGGTTGGCGCCGGATGCCCGTTGGCGCGGGCAAACTCGTTCACGAGCGCCAAATAGTGAGCAGTACTCCCGCCGTACATCGTGACGCCGTGAGCCCTGAACAAAGGATAGGCGTCCGCGGGAGTGAACGACTCCATCAGCACCGCCGGCAGCCCCGTGCGTAGCATCATCACGAAGAAGTCGGGTCCGCCGATGTGGGCGTAGGGGTAGGTGAGCGCAGCGATCTCGTTGGGCTGCGGGTCGAGCGCCATTGCCAGGCCGGTGCCGCCGGCGATCAAGGTGGCGTCGGTGTGCATAACCGCCTTCGGTTCCGAGGTGGTGCCCGACGTGGAGTACAGCCAGCGGACCGCATCGGGATCGGTCGGGGGAGCGGGAAGCATGGCCGGGTCGCCTTCCGGCAGATCGCGGTACCCGTTGGCGATCGTGAATGGCTCGCCGCCGGCGCGATCGCTGATCGACGCAGCCATCGCCCTGTAGTCGAAGCCCTTCCAGGCTCCGGGTGTGAAGAACCACTGCGCGCCCGTGGTATGCAACAGCGAGCCCACCTCGCGATCGCGGTATAGGTGGATGATCGGGTTCTGCACCGCGCCGAGGCGAGAAAGCGCGAGCGAGAGCACGATCGTTTCCATCCTGGTGGGGAGCTGCCACGACACGACCGTGCCCGTGCCGATGCCGAGCTCACTCAGGCCGGCGGCGACCCGCTCGGCCCAGTCGGAGAACTCCCGCCAGGTCGTTACCCGACCATGTTCGTCGGCCATCATCATCCGGTCCGGTGTGCATTCGACCCGCCGACGCAGCATCTCCCACATGGTCGGGCCAGTAACGGGCATGGCTACAGTCTGACACGACCGTCAGATTTAGCTCACTGCTGGAGGTACTGAACATCGACGGCGGCACCAACGTCTGAAAGGCATGTGGAGCGACCGAGTGTCGAGAAAGGCACGGTGGCGGTGGCTTTCTCGACAACCGACCGCTCCGCCCCGCGAAGAGAGGACTGGGGGAGAGGTCACCTGCGCTCGCCCTGGTCCGTGAGCGGCGTAGACCGGCCGTCCCCGTCGGGAGTGAGCGGTTTGAACCCTCGCCCATTGCGATACGCGCCGGGCGTGGTGCCGACCGCCTTCTTGAACGCCGTGGTGAGGTGACTCTGGCTGGCGAACCCGGTCTCGTAGGCGATCGCGGCAATTGGTTTGTCGACTTGGCGGAGCAACGTTCGGGCTCGCGTCAGCCGTCGTTCGATCACGTACTGGTGCGGTGAGATCCCGAATTCGCGTGTGAACGCGGTCGAGAACCTGTGCGCACCGATACCGGCGGCGGCGGCGAGCCGTTCGAGCCCGAGATCTTCGCTCAACGACGACTCGATCAGGTCCCGCACGTGATCGAGTTGCGCGCGTTTTGCCGACACCGTTGCGCTGCCGCGAGCTTCCCCGATCGGTCGACTCGAGTGATGTCGAAGCAGATGCACGGCATCATCCGGATCAGGTGGTCGGCGTAGATGCCGTCGGCCGGCGTGATGGTGTCGCTGCGGATCGTGTCGAGGAGTGCAAGCACAAGTGGTTCGAGGATCCCATCTGCGAATCCAAGCTTCGGGAGCAGCGCGAGCCCGTCAGTGCTGATGCCAAGCATGTCGTCCGCCAGACGGTCGATCATCTCGCGCCGGAGATAGACGAGTTGGATGTCGGGCCGGCCGCTGAGTGTCCACGAGGAAGCGACGTCAGCGGGAACGACACCGAGCTGGCGGGGTCGCAAGAGCGTCGACTCGTGGCCGCGTTCGCCGTCGATCGTGCGGGTGACCTGTGCCGTGCGATTGTGGCAGTACGCGAGGCAGTAGTGCGGAACTGCCCGCAACGTCGTGCGCCAAGGTGCCTCTGTCGCCAGCGACGTGTACGCATCGTGCCAGCCGAGGCCGCGTGAGTCGGTGATGAGCCGATGTGCTGGCCACTGCGCGATCCCATGTGTCTCGTGCACAGGGAACTCGGGCCAGTCAGATTCGCGCGCTTTCAGGTCATTCATGACCGGTTCTTGAAAGACGGGCTCGGCACCGTTTGTCATACTCGCGCAACGTATCCACATCGCGTCCACCAGGGGGAGTCGAATGATGCCGACCACGAATGATTTTGATCTCGAAGTGCCCGTCCTCGTCGTTGGCGGAAGTTTGGTGGGGCTGGCAACATCGATGTTTCTCGCCCAACACGGGATTGAGGTGTACGGCGTCGAGAAGCACCTCGGTACGGCGATCCATCCACGCGCCGGCTACTTCCAGTTGCGAACGATCGAACTGATGCGTGCCGCTGGGCTCGAGGATCGGGTCCGTGCTGCGGCGCTCGCTCTCTACGACCCCGACGGCGGCTTGAACGCGGTGGAGACCCTCGCCGGTCGAGAGATCGCCCAGTACATCCCGAACATCAACTATGGCGTCGAGGACGTCAGCCCAGCACGACGGCTGTTCATGCCGCAGCAGGTACTCGAACCGCTGCTGTTGCAGCGAGCGCAGGAGTTCGGTGCGCGCTACGAGTATGCGACGGAAGTCGTCGATTTCGCCCAGGACACGACCGGCGTCACTGCGACCGTTCGCAACATCCATGATGACACTTCTCGTACGATCCGCGCTCAGTACATGGTCGCTTGCGATGGAAACCGAAGCCCGATTCGTGAACGCCTCGGGATCGAGATGATCGGCCACGGTTTGTTGTCGCGCAGCATCACGATCTACTTCCGAGCCGATTGTTCTGCTGCACTGCGCGGCCGAAACCTCGGCGTAATCTATGTGAACAATCCAGATGTCCGCGGTTTCTTCCGGTTGGAAAAGACAGGCCTCGGCGGCTTTCTTGTTGTGTTCACGGTCGGCGACATCAACGAGCCGAACGCTCGTTTCGTGGCCGACACGGTGACCGAGGAAGTCGCCGTGCAACTCGTCCGCGATGCGGTTGGTCAGCCGGATCTCGAAGTTGACGTGAAAGACGTCGACAAGTGGCGCGCCGTAGCAGAGGCGGCCAACTCCTTCCAGAGCGGCCGCATCTTCATCGCTGGGGATGCCGCGCACACGATGCCGCCGACCGGTGGCTTCGGCGGCAATACCGGCATCCATGATGCCCATAACCTGGCATGGAAACTTGCGCTCGTCACCAACGGTTTGGCCGGTCCGGCGTTGGTCGATACGTACAACGCAGAGCGCCAGCCGGCAGGCGTGCTCGCCATCGAGCAGGCCTACAACCGCTACGTGTTGCGCTCCGATCCCGATCTCGGTACGGAAGGAATGCACGAGGCGGTGCCCGACATGCATGTCGAGTTCAACCGGTACCGTTCGGCGGCCGTGGTCCCTGACGAGGACTACGTCGATGATGGTGGGCTCGACATCGACCCGCGTCAATCACGTGGACTGCCGGGCTGTCGAGCACCACATGTCGAGCTGGGTCGCGGCGGTGAATCACTGTCGACGCTCGATCTTTACACGGGCGACTTCGTCTTGATGACCGGCCCCGACGGCGCGGCGTGGGCCGACGACGCGGCGGTTGCCGGTGCCGACGTCGGCGTGCCGATCGTGGTCCACACCGTGGATCGAGGCGCAGGTTTTGGCGAGCTCATCGATCTGCACGGAGACTTCTCGACACCGTTCTGGACGCACTACGGCATCGGCAAATCGGGTGCATCGCTGGTGCGTCCCGACGGATACGTCGCGTGGCGAGCCGACAGCCACACCGCTGACGCCGCCGAGCGGCTGACCGACGCGATGCGCCAGGTTCTCGCCCTGTCCCGCTGACGGCACCACGACGGCGACACCGACTTCTGAGGCGCGTGCCTGGAGCGGTGGCGTGTCGAGAAA
>JANNHO010000132.1:0-2092 GCA_031404435.1 Acidimicrobiaceae bacterium
CGTTCGGCAGCGACCTCGGCCATCACCTGCGCGCCGATCGAGTTGAGGTGATGCTCGGCTGCGTCGAGTACGGCCGCAGCAGACCCATCGGTGAGGCCCGGAGGCTCGTCAGGCGTCGACGGCGGCACGACCGAGCCGTACGTCCACCCCGCATCCATCCGCCGCTCGTACGCCGGGCAGTTCTCGGGGCAGCGCCACGGAGCCTCGGGGGCGAGGTCGAGATTGCACTTGCGCACTGTCTCACCGTTGCGGTAGGTGCGGCTTTCGAAGTTCTTGCACTCCTGGCGCATCGGCATCTCACCAGTCTGCCAACACTTGGCCGCTGCGACGACGCGGGATCGTAAACCAGGTACCGGGCTTCAGATCCCGAGTTCGGCGGCCCGGTTCAGCACGCCGGCACGCTCGGCGCCGATCGTCGTGGAGTCGCCGTGCCCGGTATGGACCACGGTGTGATCGGGCAGCTTCAACAGCACGTCACGGATCGAGGCAAGGATCGTGGCCTCGTCGCTGAAACTGCGCCCCGTTGCGCCCGGCCCGCCGCAGAACAGCGTGTCGCCGCTGAAGACCACGCCGCTCGCGACGTCGTGGAAGCTGCAACACCCCGGAGAGTGGCCAGGGGTGTGCAACACGCCAAGCTCATGACCGGGAACGGTGAGCGCCGAGCCGGGCTCGATCACCCGGTCGGGTGCCTCGCCGGGCCACACCACGTCCCACAGCATCCGGTCGGCATCGTGCAGCCAGATCGGTGCATCGACCACGTCGCGCAATGGGACCGCAGCGTTGATGTGGTCGTTGTGGCCGTGGGTCAGCACGATCGCCTTCACTCGCCGGCCGTTGATCGCCGCGACGATGCTGTCGGTATCGTGCGCGGCGTCGATCACCAGCACCTGACGTTCGTCGCCGACGAGCCAGATGTTGTTGGTGACGTCCCACTCACCCCCGTCGAGGGCGAACGTTCCATCGGTGGTGATCAGCTCGATCATGGGATCGAACCTACCGCCGTCGCCCTCATCAATCTTGTCGGTCTCGACATGCTGAACCTGTCGAGACCGACAAAGTTCCCCGGAGAGCTAGCCGACGTGATGCTGGCGCGGCTTCCTCCGTCAGCCGACGTGATGCTGGCGCGGCTTCCTCCGTCAGCCGACGCTGCCTTCCATCTGGAGCTCGATCAGGCGGCTCCACTCGACGGCGTACTCCATCGGCAGGGTGCGGGTGATCGGCTCGATGAAGCCGTTGACAACCATGCCCATCGCCTGTTCCTGCGACAGACCGCGGCTCATCAGGTAGAACAGTTGCTCGTCGGCGATCTTGCTGACCGTTGCCTCGTGACCGACCTGCGCGTCACGCTCGCCCACCTCCATGTACGGCAGCGTGCGGCTCTCGCTGTGCTCGTCGAGGATGAGCGCGTCGCACTGAACGTGGCTCTTGCAGCCGTACGCGCCCTCGTCGATGCGTACCAGGCCGCGGTAGGTGGTGATCCCACCGTCTTTGCTGATGCTCTTCGACACGATCTTCGACGTGGTCTCGGGCGCGGCGTGAACCATCTTCGCGCCGGCATCTTGATGCTGGCCGGGGCCTGCGTACGCGACCGACAGCACTTCGCCGCTGGCCTTCGGACCCATCAGGTAGACCGATGGGTACTTCATCGTCAGCTTCGAGCCGATGTTGCCGTCGATCCACTCCATCCGCCCGCACTCTTCCACCCTGGCCCGTTTGGTGACCAGGTTGTACACGTTCGGCGACCAGTTCTGGATGGTGGTGTAGGTGACCCGGGCGTGGGGCTTGACGATGATCTCGACCACAGCCGAGTGCAGCGAGTCCCTGGTGTACACCGGAGCCGAGCAACCCTCGATGTAGTGCACCTGCGAGCCCTCGTCGGCGATGATCAGCGTTCGCTCGAACTGGCCGGCGTTCTCGCTGTTGATGCGGAAGTAGGCCTGCAGTGGCATCTCGACCTCGACGCCCGGTGGGACGTAGATGAAGCTGCCGCCACTCCACACCGCCGTGTTGAGCGCTGCGAACTTGTTGTCACCGGGAGGAATGACGGTGCCGAAGTACTGCCGAACCAGGTCGGGATACTCGCGCAACGCGG
>JANNHO010000133.1:0-6447 GCA_031404435.1 Acidimicrobiaceae bacterium
GCCGCAGCCGTCGTCGGCCACATGTTCCCGGTCACCCGTCGTTTCCATGGCGGCAAGGGCGTCGCCACGATGGGCGGGGCGACGGCGGTACTGCATCCGTTGGTGTTCGTCGTGCTGCTCGTGGTGTGGCTTGCGGTCCGCAAGGCGTTGGGGGTGGCGAGCGTGGCGTCGATCGTGATTGCCGTGGGGCTCCCGATCGGCGTCGCTGTGGGCGGCTCCCCTGTGTGGGAGGTTCTCGCTTCTCTCGGGCTCTCGCTGCTGGTGATGCTGCGTCACACCGACAACGTCCGCCGGCTGTTGTCGCACACCGAGTTGCCCGCCGAGCAGGATGAGTCGAGCGAGGAAACGGGCAGTAGTGTCCGCCCAATGAGCGACATGGACGATTTCAACACGAAGGTGATCAAGGAGTTCCGGGCCAACGGCGGCAAGGTCGGAGACAACTTCGAGGGCATGCCGATGGTTCTGGTCACTCACACGGGCGCGAAGTCCGGCACCGAGCGGACCACCCCGCTGGTGTGCAGTATGGACGGCGACGATGTCGTGATCATCGCCTCGATGGGCGGCGCACCGAACAACCCGGCGTGGTACCACAACATGGTCACGAACCCAGAAGTCACCGTCGAGCTCGGATCCGCTGCCTACACGGCGTCGGTGACCGAGGTGACCGGCGATGATCGTGCCCGTCTGTGGGGCAAACACGTGGCGATCATGCCGTTCTTCGACGACTACCAGGCCAAGACCGAGCGCACGATTCCGGTGCTCGTCCTCGAGCGCCAGGGCTGAGCGATGCGGCTCATCGAGCCGTTGCAGATCGGCGGGCTCACCCTCGCCAACCGGATCATGTTCGGCCCGCACGTCACCAACCTTGGCGACGATGATCGGTGCTTCACGGCCCGCCACACCGCGTACTACGAACGCCGTGCGCTCGGTGGTGCCGGGGTGATCGTGACGGAGGGGGCGAGCGTGCATGGCAGCGACTGGCCATACGAACGCGCGCCGTTGGCCGAGCGGTGCGGGCCTGGTTGGGCCGCGATCGCCCGGGCATGCCACGCCCACGGGACGGGTGTGATCGCCTCGCTCGACCATGCCGGCGGGCAGGGGTCGAGTGCCTTCAACCAGGCACCGCTGTGGGCACCGTCGCGGGTGCCCGAGGTCAACACCCGCGAGGTCCCGAAATGGATGGAGGCCGCTGACATCGCCGCCGTCATCGACGGGTTCGGCCGCGCCGCGGCGCTTGCGATCGAGGCTGGCTGCGACGGGGTCGAGATCAACGCGGGCCAGCACAGCCTGGTTCGCCAGTTCCTCTCCGGGCTCACCAACCACCGCAGCGACGAGTGGGGCGGCGACCGGATGACGTTCGCCCGGCAGGTGATCTCGGCGGTGCGCGCTGGGGTTGGGACGGCTGTTGTCGGTTTGCGGTTGTCATGCGACGAGCTGGCACCGTGGGCGGGGATCACTCCCGAGATGGCCCCCGGCCTCGCCGCCGCACTCGTCACGAGCGGCGTCGACTACGTGGTCGTGGTGCGCGGGGCGATCTTCTCGACGGAGAAGACCCGACCCGATTACCATGAGCCGACCGGTTTCAACATCGGGGTGTGCCGCGAGGTGCGCGCCGCCGTTGCCCCGGTGCCGGTGTTCTTGCAGGGCTCGGTGGTCGACTGGGGCCAGGCCGAGTGGGCGATCGACGATGGTGTGTGCGACGGCGTGGAGATGACCCGCGCCCAACTCGCCGACGCGGATCTGGTCGGCAAACTTGGGCGCAGCGAGGCCAGTCGGATTCGCCCGTGCATCCGCTGCAACCAAACCTGCCAGGTGCGCGATGCACGCAACCCGATCGTCACGTGCGTGGTGGAACCATCGACCGGTCACGAGACCGACGATCCGATATGGACCACACCCACCAGTCGGCCCATCGAGGTGACCGTGGTCGGCGGCGGCATCGCGGGACTCGAGACCGCTCGGGTTGCGGCCAGACGCGGCCATGTCGTTCGTCTTGTCGAGGCTGCCACCGAGCTCGGTGGTGTCGCCCGCGTCGCCGGGCCGGGCCAACCGTTCGTCGACTGGCTGATCGCCGAGTGCGCTGATGCCGGGGTCACAGTCGACCTCGGAACCGCGTTCGATCCGGAGGATGAGACGCAGCCGCCGGGGAAGGTCGTGCAGGCAACGGGAAGCTTGGCAGGGCGGCGCGACTACGACGTCGACGGCGGTGCACTCGTGATCGACATCGTCGAGCTCCGCTCCGGGCTCGTCGAACTTCCGGCGGTCGGCGTGATCGTCCTGTTCGATCCGATCGGCGGGCCGATCGCCGTCGAGTTGGCCACCGAACTCGGTGAGCGGGCGGTGCTGATCACGCAGGACCAGATCGCCGGCAACGAGCTCAGCCGGACGGGCGATCTCGCCCCGGCGAACACTCGGCTCGCACAACGCGGCGTGACGATCGAGCGCCGCAGCCTGCTGCGCCGCGTCACCGCGGACCACGTGATCGTCGAGAACCGCTTCAGTGGCCAGCAGTCACGCATCGACTGTGTCGCGCTCGTCGATTGCGGGTTCCGGCTCCCCGACAATCCGTTGCCGGGGGCCGTCGTGCGAGTCGGGGACTGTCTCGCCCCCCGCACCATCCTCGAAGCCGTCCTCGAAGCCCGCCGCGCCGCACTCGCGCTCTGAGCCAGCCGCGTCAGCCAGCACGCACAACGTGAACTTTGTCGCTCTCAACAGGCTCAACCGGTCCAGACCGACACAGAACAGCGCCGCCGCCGGCGGTCGGAGGGTCGTGTCGTAGGGTGAGCTGATGCCGCCGTCCACCGCTGTCGACCGGGCCCGGCGGGAATACGCCGACCGCAACCCGGCGAGCCGACTCAGCTTCGAGCAGGCCCGAGTGGTGCTGCCCGGCGGGCACACCCGCACCGTGCTCACCCACGCTCCTTTCCCGCTCACGTTCGTGCGCGGCGAGGGCGCGACGCTGACCGATGCCGACGGCCACACCTACATCGACATGCTCGGCGACTACACCGCCGGCCTGCTCGGCCACAGCGAGCACCGTGTGCTCGACGCCGTGTTCGCCGCGCTGCGTACCAACATGAGCGTCGGCGGCATCCACCCGGCCGAGGCCGAGTTGGCCCGGCTGATGTGTGCCCGGTTCGGTCTCGAGCGGGTGCGGTTCACGAACTCCGGCACCGAGGCCAACCTGATGGCGCTCACCACAGCGCGCATCGCCACCGGCCGGTCCACCATCATCGCTGTCGACGGCGGCTACCACGGCGGCGTGCTCTCGTACGCCCACGGCCATTCGGCAGCGAACGCGCCATACCCGGTGGAGCTCGCGCCTTACAACGACATCGCCGCCACGGTCGCGCTGATCGAACGCCACGCGGGCGATCTGGCCGCGGTCATCGTCGAACCGATGCTCGGCTCCGGCGGGTGCTTGCCTGCAGATCCCCGGTACCTGCAGGCAATGTTCGCCGCCGCTCGCAGCGTCGGAGCCGTGTGCATCGCTGATGAGGTGATGACCTCGCGGCACGGACCACACGGCATGTTGCGGATGCTCGGTTCCGAGGCCGACATCACCACGTATGGCAAGTACATCGGCGGAGGGTTTTCGTTCGGGGCCTTCGGTGGCTGCGCCGAACTGCTCGACCTGTTCGACACGAGCGCACCCGCCGGGCCGCATTCGGCGATGAGCCATGCGGGCACGTTCAACAACAACATCGCCACGATGACAGCCGGCGGCGCGGTGCTCGCCGACGTGTTCACCGCCGATGTTGCCATCGCCCACACTGCTCGTGGCGACGAGTTCCGACGCAACTTTGCCACCGTCGTCGCCCGTCATGCGCTGCCCATCAGTGTGACCGGGTTCGGTTCGATGATGTCGGTACACGCCTCGGCCGAGGCGCCTACCACGGTCGCCGCCGTGGATGCCCGCGACGCAGCGCTGCAGGAGTCGGTCTTTTTCGGGCTGCTCGCTCGCGGGGTGTACACCGCACCGCGCGGGATGATCACGGTTGGGCTCGCCCACACCGACGACCAGCTTGCCGCCGCGCTCGATGCCCTCGACGAGTGCCTCACGAGCATCGAGTCCGGCATGGGCCCAGGCCGATGACCGGCGGCCGCATCGGCGCGGTGCTGTGGGACATGGACGGCACGCTTGTCGACACCGAGCCGTACTGGTTCGAGCGTGAACATGAACTGGTGACCGAGCTCGGCAATGGCCGCTGGGACGACGAGCATTCGCATGCTGTCGTCGGCTTCGATCTCCGCGATTCGGCCCGCTACATCCGCCACCACGGCGGGATCGATCTGCCCATCGACGATCTCGTCAACCTGTTGCTCGACGGGGTGATCGCCCGTGTCAACGAGCGCATCCCGTGGCGACCGGGCGCACGTGAGCTGCTTGCCGAAATCGTCGCGGCCGGCATCCCCACCGCGCTGGTGACGATGTCGTGGAAGCGGTTCGCCGACGCGGTGGTCCGCTTGCTCCCGGCAGGGTCGTTCACCACGATCGTGACGGGCGACGACGTCGCCAACGGAAAGCCGCACCCCGAGCCGTACCTCATCGCCGCGGCGACGCTCGGCGTGAAGCCATCGCGCTGCATCGCCATCGAAGACTCCCCCACCGGCATCCGTTCCGCCGTTGCTGCCGGATGCCGTGTGGTGGTGGTTCCGAACATGCTGGCCATCGCCGACGACATCGGCCACCATCGGCTGACGACGTTGCAGGGCATCACCATCGACGATCTGCAAGTGTTTCTCAACACGTAAATCACCCCTTGCCAAGACAGGCCGATGGGCGCATGATGGATCCATACAGATCCCACTCGTGTGGGACCGGGCAGGCCTCTGGTGCTGACCCATCGGGTGTGACATCCTCGGCAGTGCCGAGGATGTCCCCATGTCACGGTACATATTCCTCACGGGGAATTGTTGCGCACACAATCATGTTGTAATCGATCATGAGCACCATCAACGTCCACCGCGCCGACCAACGCTTCCTCACAGATGCGGGTTGGCTCGACTCGAAGCACTCGTTCAACTTCGGCAACCACTGGTCACCTGAGCACCAGGGGCACGGCTTGTTGTTGGTCAACAACGACGACATCGTGGCGCCCGGCCAGGGGTTCGGGACGCATGGCCATCGCAACATGGAGATCGTCACCTGGGTGCTGTCGGGACGCCTCGAGCACACCGACAGCGAGGGCAACCACGGCGTGGTGTACCCAGGGTTGGCACAGCGCATGTCGGCCGGCACCGGCATCCGCCACAGCGAAAAGAATGCAAGCCCCGACGAACCGGTCCACTTCGTGCAGATGTGGGTGCTGCCCGACACCGACGAGGTGGCCCCCGGCTACGAGCAGCGAGATGTGAACGACGCGCTTGCCGCGGGCGGGCTGGTGGCGATCGCATCGGGCGCTGGTCACGACGGCGCTGTCGCTCTCCATCAGCGCGACGCCGTGTTGTGGGGCGCTCGCCTCGCCACCGGCGAGGGCGTCGACGTCCCTGCGGGGGGTCACGTGCACGTGTTCATCGCCGTTGGTGCCGGCACGCTCGAATCCGGCTCCCTCGACGACGTGGAACACCTGTGGACCGGCGACGCGGTGCGTCTTCAAGACACAACCGAACCCGCGCCGTTGCGGTTCACCGCCACCGGTGACGGCGCCGAGATCCTGGTGTGGGTGACAGCATGAGCGCCGACCACGGGGTCGAGGCAGCCGAACGCCAGCGTCTCGACCAACGCCGCGCCGAGATCGCGGCGCGGCATCTCCGGCCGCGCGAGTCGCGCCCGGCCAGTAGTGCCCGTGGCGTGCACCACGTCGCGCTGATCTGCTCCGACGTGGAACGAACGGTCGAGTTCTTCGACGGGCTGCTGGGGTTCCCGCTGATCGAGATGTTCGAGAACCGTGACTACGCCGGGTCGACGCACTTCTTCTTCGACATCGGCGAGGGCAACTGCCTCGCCTACTTCGATCTGCCCGGGCTACCGCTACAGCCCTACGCCGAGGTGCTCGGCGGCCATCATCACCTTGCCATCTCGATCGATCGCGAGCAGTGGCAGGCCGTGAAGGACCGCTTCGACGAGCGCGGCATCGACTACGCCCATGTCGACGGATCGTCGATGTACTTTGCCGGCCCCGACGGCGAACGACTCGAGCTGATCAGCGACCCCCTTGGCGAGATGTACGGCAAATCCGTCGGCTGACCTCGGTCAGACTCGGGCCAATGTTGCCGATGTCATCGGCACCTCCGTGCAGGATCCAGCGGGCGGAGCGTCTCTGCGCTACTGAGGCTGCGGCACCCGGCGCATACCATCGCGCGATGGAGATGCACTTTGCCACCATTTGGGAATCGATCGCCGATCACATCGGTGACACCACGGCGCTGGTGCACGGCAGCACCCGGCGCACGTGGTCGGAGTTCGACGAACGAAGCGCCCGGATCGCCACGGCGTTCGTCGAA
>JANNHO010000134.1:0-3320 GCA_031404435.1 Acidimicrobiaceae bacterium
CCCGCCTGCCGGGTGGTGCTGGCCGACGATGCCGACTCAGCCCGAACACTTGCCGGCGACCTCTCCGCTCCGATTCTCGGCGGCGGCGTCGACCTCGTGACGTACGCGCGTAACCTGTACCAGTGGCTGCGCGACGCCGACGAACGCGGTGACGTCGCCGTCGTGGCCGTGCTCCCTGCGGCAGCGGGTCTTGGTCACGCGATCCGCGACCGGTTGGTCAAGGCATCGGGCGGCCGATCCGGTTGAGGTGATCGACCCACGTGTCGCGCACCGCCTCGGCGGACACCCGGTGGCCGTCAGCGACCGACACGACGGTGATGCTCACCGTGCTGCCACCCGCATCGGGCACCACATCGAGCCGGCACCAGCATGACTCCGGCTCGTTCAGGAGGCACTCCAGCCGGTACGGCGGGTCGTCGTCGACCAGTTCGCCGATCCACGACAGCGCAACCAGCATCGCCTCGAAGGTTTCCGCGGGCAGCGCGTCGACCGTGAACGACGGTGAATCCTGATCGACGAACCGACCCGCGCGCCCCCAGGTCCGCCCGCTGCTGGGCCCATTCCCCGCTGGCGGCGACCCATTCCTCGCTGGCGGCGGCAAGGGACGACGTTTGGTCAGGTGCGCGACACATGCTTCGAACGCGATGTTGAGCGCTTGCATCGCCTCGGCGTTGCCCCCGCGATCAGGATGACGTTCGAACGCCAAACGTCGGCGTGCGGCCCGCACATCGGCGAGCGCGGCGTCTCTGGTCAGCCCGAGCACAGCGAATGGGTCGTCGCCGGTCACGGTTGGTCAGTGCCGGTCACGACAACGGATGCAGGGCGAGTCGGAGCTTGCGGTAGCGGTCACGCACGACGCCTGCAAGCGGTGTCTCTACCCCACCGACGTGTTCGCGTTCTCCGAGGCCCCACCGAGCCACGATGTCGGCATGACCCACGCCTTCGGCAACGGCCGCAGCCTGCACGCATGCGCCTGCTGCAACGGCTTCGCCGCCGGCCCCCGTGGCAGCGGGTGTCACGCTGATCGGCAGGTCGCACAGCTCGGTGAACACCTGCCGATACGCCGCGCTCCGGGCGCCGCCCCCGGTGAGCACCACCGACGCGACCGGCGCGTGCCGCGCCAGCGCATCGAGCGCGTCGAGCAGGCCGCAGACCACCCCCTCGACCGCCGACCGGGCGAACTGCCCGCGGGTGACGTCACTGCGGATTCCGCTCAGCACCCCGGTGGCGGTGGGCAGATCCGGCGTGCGTTCGCCGTCGAAGTAGGCCAGCATCGTCGGTGCGGAACCGGCCGGCTCGTCGAGCACCAATCGCTCGAAACCGGCGTGGTCGACGCCGAGCAGCCGGGCGACTGCGTCGGTCGCCTTCGTCGCGTTGAGGGTGCACACCAGCGGCAGGAAACGGCCGGTCGCGTCAGCGAAACCGGCGACCGCGCCGGTGGGATCGGCGCTCGGGCGGTCGGCCACGGTGTACGCGGTTCCGGAGGTACCAAGCGATACCACCGCCTCGCCGACTCCCAGCCCGAGCCCGAGCGCGGCAGCCATGTTGTCACCCGTACCGCAGGCCACCTTGGCCCCGTTCCACGTGCCAACCACCTCGGTTGGTCCCGCAACCCGCGGCACGACCGCAGCCCAGTCGAGTTCGCTGTCGATCAACGCCAGCAGATCCCAGCGGTACTCCCCCGCCGCCGGCGACCAGTACCCGGTTCCCGATGCATCGCCCCGGTCGGTCACCAACTGGCCCGAGGTCAGGCCGCCCGTCAGGCGAGCCGTGAGCCAGTCATGCGGTAACAGCACATGCGCCAACCGTCGCCACGATTCGGGTTCGCTGCGGTGCAGCCACGACAGCTTGGTTGCGGTGAACGCGGCGACGGGCACGCTGCCCACGGCCGCAGCCCAGTCAGCCCCGCGCCCGGGCAGCTGCTTCACCAACCAGCCGGCATCAGGCGCCGACTCGGTGTCGTTCCACAGCTTGGCCGGGCGGACCACCGCACGGTCGGCGTCGAGGGCGACCATCCCGTGCTGTTGCCCGGCAACGCTGATCGCCTCCACCAGCGGTGCCCCTGCCGCACCCCACGCGGTCTCGAATGCCTGCCACCAGGTGTGCGGGTCCTGCTCGGATCGCGGCGGGGTGGTGGGTGGATGCGCAGCCCGGCCGGACGCGACCACCACACCCGTTTCGAGGTCGCGGATCTCGACCAGTGTGGACTGCGTGGACGAGTCCACGCCGGCAACGAGGCGCCGATGGTTGCTCATCGGTCAGGCCGGTGTCGACCAGATGACACGGTTCACTTCGCTTTCCAACCACTCCTGGCGCCCAGACACCGGGCGCGGGTCGAGGCCGGCCGCGACGCTGTCGTCGGCGAGCGTGGCCAGATCGACGTCACCGCGCAGTATCCGCTGACCAGGCGGCGTCGCCCAGCCCGCGTAGCGCTGTTCGCGCGCCTGCTCCAGCGCCCCATCAGCGAGCATCCGCTCGGCCACCAGCAGCGAGCGGGCGAGGGTGTCGATGCCGCCGATGTGGCCATGGAACAAGTCGGTGCGGTCGCTGCTCTGGCGGCGCAACTTGGTGTCGAAGTTGAACCCGCCGCTACCGAGTCCGCCGGCGCCGAATCCGCCGGCGCGCAGGATCTCGTACACCGCAAGCGACAGCTCGTCGACAGAGTTGGGGAACTGGTCGGTGTCCCAGCCGTTCTGGGCATCGCCGCGGTTGGCGTCGACGCTGCCGAAGATGCCGTTGTCGATCGCGTAGGCCACCTCGTGATGGAACGAGTGGCCCGACAGGGTGGCGTGGTTGACCTCGATGTTGACCCGGTACTCATCGACGAGGTCGTAGCGCTGCAGAAAGCCGTGAACCGTTGCGCAGTCGTAGTCGTACTGGTGCTTGGCGGGCTCCTGCGGCTTTGGTTCGAGCAGCAACTGTCCGGTGAAGCCGACACGGTGCTTGTACTCGGCGACCATCGTGAGGAACCGGGCGAGTTGGTCGGACTCCTGGCGCATCCGGGTGTTGAGCAGCGTGTCATACCCTTCACGCCCGCCCCACAGAACGTAGTTCTCGCCCCCGAGGCGGTGGGTGGCATCGAGCATGTGGCGCACTTGCGCGGCGGCGTGGGCAAACACATCGGGATCGGGGTTGGTGGCCGCGCCCGCGGCGTAGCGGGGATGCGAGAACAGGTTGGCCGTCCCCCACAGCAACCGCACGCCGGTCTCAGCCATCTTCGCCGCAGCCCGGTCGACGAGCACGTCGAGGTTGGCCTTGCTGTCAGCCAGCGACGCACCCTCGGGGGCCATGTCGACATCGTGGAAGCAGAAGAATGGTGT
>JANNHO010000135.1:0-16099 GCA_031404435.1 Acidimicrobiaceae bacterium
CGCCACAACCTCACTCTCGGCGACGCCAGGGTGCAGTTGCTCGATCTGCAGTACCACGACATCAGTCGCGACCGCAGTCCGTTCTACAAGTTGCAAGACCGCGGGATGATCGAGCGGATCTGCACCGACGCCGACATCGACCTCGCCGTTGATGTGCCGCCGCAGACCACCCGGGCACGGTTGCGCGGCGAGTTCATCAAGAAGGCCAAGGAGAAGAAGCGCGATTACACCGTCGATTGGGTGCATCTCAAACTCAACGATCAGGCGCAGCGCACCGTGTTGTGCAAGGACCCGTTCAAGAGCCGCGACGAGCGCGTCGAAAAGCTCATCGCCTCGCTCTGAGCCCATTTTGCCGACGTTTCGCACGCTGACCGTCGCCGAGGCGGTGGCCACGCGTCCGGGATTGCAGCGCCTGGTGCTCGAGGATTCCAGTCGAGCAGCGGCGATCACGCAGCTCGTCGGTGAGATCGCCGTGGGTGACGAGGTGGTGGTCAACACCACCGCTGTCGATCTTGGCCTGGGCACCGGCGGGTGGCACTTCGTGCAGTGGAACCTGGCCCGCCGGGAACTGGTTGTGCCCGGCAGCGGGCACATCATGAAGCTGCGCTACACCGGTGCGCAGCTCGACACCGGTGCTGCCGAGCTGGCGGGCACATCGGAAGCGGTGTTCACCGAACCGGCGGGTTTGCCCAGCCTTGGTGGCGTGCCCGTGCTCGTCGGGAGCGTGCACAGCCAGGTCGGTGTTGCTGCGGCGATGATCCGTTCGCTCGACCCGCAGGCGCGGGTGTCATACGTCATGACCGACGGCGGGGCGTTGCCGATCGTGATCAGCGATCTGGTCGCACAGCTCGTCGACCGCGGCCTGCTGACCGGCACGATCACCGCTGGGCATGCGTTCGGCGGCGACCTCGAAGCGGTGTCGGTGCCGTCAGCTTTGCAGTTGGCAGTGGAGGTGCAACGCGCCGACATCGTCATCTGTGCGATGGGCCCGGGCGTCGTTGGCACCGCCACAACGCTTGGCACCTCCGCTGTGGAAGCCGCATCGGTGCTCACCGTTGCCCACCAGCTCGGGGCCCGGCCGGTGTTGATGGTGCGCGCCAGCGACGGCGACGGCCGGGAGCGCCATACCGGCATCAGCCACCACAGCCTCACTGCGCTGGCACTCACCCCCGTTGGTGTCGACGTGCCGTGTGTCCAGGAGTTGGCCGAGCGTCTGGGCGACATCGCCCCGCATCGGTGTGTGCTCGTTGCCGACGCCGCGGTGGGTGGGGTGGCCGAGGTCCTCGATCGACTCGGTGTGCGGGTCACCACGATGGGCCGCGGTCCTGGCGAGGACGGCTTGTTCTTTCGAACCACGGCTGCGGCGGCCGCGCATGCCGTACATTCACGCAGCGAGCCGGGTACGGTGGCAGCCGGATGAGTGACGATCAGGGTGCCGCAGCCGACATCTTCGCAGGTACCTTCGCTGGCGCCACGGACCTCGATGTTGTGAACCAGACCGATCACGAGTCGGCCGGGCGCTGGGCTGACACCTCGGCCGTGCCTCCCGCCGCGGGGCACAAGAAGCTCAACCCATTCGTCGAATGGGTGGTGGTCGTGGTGGTGGCCGTCTCATCGGCGCTGCTGGTGCGAGCCTACGTGGTGCAACAGTTCGCTGTCGACGGTCAGTCGATGGAAAGCACCCTGCACAGCGGAGATCGGGTGCTGGTCAACCGGCTCAGCTATCGCCTCCACGATCCCCGCCGCGGCGACGTGGTCGTGCTCAAGCGGTTCGACAGCGCGAGCGCCGAACGCGACCTGATCAAGCGGGTGATCGGCCTGCCCGGCGAGACCGTGCGAATCACCAACTGCACGGTGTACATCGACGACCGCCCACTCACCGAGCCATACATCGATCCGGCGTTGCAGGCGCGCGACGGCTGCAACGGCGACTTCACGTTGCCCGAACCGGTTCCCGTCGACACCGTGTTCGTGCTCGGCGATCATCGCGGCGCGTCAAGTGACAGTCGGGCGTTCGGTCCGGTCACCGAGGATGTGTTGATTGGGCGGGCGTTCGTGATCATTTGGCCGACGAGCGACTGGGCGTGGCTGTAGCCATCGCCAACTCGACCCTGGCCTGATCGTCAGGCCGGTCGTCCCAGCTCGGCTCGGTACGTGTCGATCATCGTGTCGACGTGGTCGCTGAAGACCCCGTCGAGTCCCATTCGCCATGCCGCACGGAGGATCTCGGGGAACTGCATGTCCCAGCCGAACGCGATCCGGTCGAAGCGGTGGAACAGGGCGACCAAGCCACCGTTCCAGTCGGTGTGGTGCATGTTGACTGCGTCGATGCCGTTGCTGGCCAGGGTCGCGGCACGCCGCTCCGGCCCTTCCTTGATGCGCGCCAGCCTGGTGGAATCCACGAGCCGAACTCCCAGCCCACGAAGCGGGAGCAGTTGTTCCCATGATGGCGAGCAGAGCCACACCCGCTCCAGGAGGCCGGGCGCAGCGGCGGAAGTCGCCGCGATCACTGCGGCGCCGGCATCGGGCGTCTTGAGGTCCAGCGACAGGTGATAGGCCGTCCCGCACCGTTCGTAGAGCTCCACAAGGCTCGGAACGTGCGCGGGGAGCTGCGCTCGGGTGAGTTCGGCGATCGGCCGCCTGCGTAGCCTGATGGGGACCACACCGTCATGGTCAAGGACGACCTCACCATCTGCGGTCAGCCACACGTCGCTCTCCAGGCCCGTTGCCCCCAGACGGAGCGCAAGCTCGAATGCCTCGAGCGTGTTCTCCCTGGCGTGGGCGCGAGCACCTCGGTGGGCGAACGAAATTGGATCGGCCAGGATCGAGGGAAGCCGTTGCTGCACGGGATGATCCTTGCATCGCCCTCGCCCGTTGCCGCGGTCGGGGTCGGCTGTTGACGCCGTAGAACTGCACGGACTGCCTTCTAGACTCTCGGCGTGTTCAACTTCAGCGGCAGCGAAATCGTGTTCCTGCTCCTGCTTGCCCTCATCGTCCTCGGACCGGAGAAGCTACCCGAAGCCGTTCGCAAGTTCGGAAAGACCTACGCCGAGTTCAAAAAGGTCACCACCGGGTTCCAGAGCGAGCTGAAAAGTGCCCTCGACGAGCCGATGCGTGAGATGCGCGAGACCGCCGACGCCTTCAAGAAGGCTGCAACCTTCGACCTCAACGCCGATTTCGACCCTGACCCCGTCGACGCTGCGAAAGATGGCGACACCAAGCCCATTGACGCCGCAGTGATCGACAAGTCGTCGCTGGCATTCAAGAACAACCGCCCGACCAAGTTCGTGCCGGCCAATGCCAACGCCCAAGCCGCGGCGACCCCGGCCCCGGAACCGGTTGCCAGCGGTGGCGACCTGCCCGAACCCGTCTCGCCAGAACCCGTCTCGCCAGAACCCGTCGCGGCGCTGCGTCCGCGGCCCGCTGGGATCAACTTCACCTCGGCCAGCGCTCCCGCGGCCCGCACCGGTGAATCTCCGCCGCTCGCCGCGGACCAGATCGTGGCGCCGTCGGGCACCGAGTCAAGCGAAGCAGAGACTGCATGAAGGTGGCGTTGCGGCGTGCCGACAAGACGACGGTAAAAGGCCCCGAAGACCGGATGACGCTCACAGAGCACCTGGCCGAGCTGCGCACGAGAATCATCCGCGCGTTGCTTGCGGTGGTGATCGGCATCATCGTGATGCTCGCGGCGTACGACTGGGTGCTCGACTTCCTGCGCGAGCCCTACGAGCGGTTGTGCGCCGACCGGCCCGACCTCACATGCGACGCCGGCTTGCAGTTCATCAGCCCACTCGAGGGGTTCAGCACGCGCTTGTCGATCTCCACCTACGGGGGTGTCCTGCTCGCGCTCCCGGTGCTGTTGTGGCAGCTGTGGCGTTTCATCGTGCCGGCTTTGCATGCCAAGGAAAAAAAGTATGCAATCCCGTTCATCGGGTCGTCGGTGCTGCTGTTCGCGCTCGGGGCCTTTCTCGCGTACTGGACGCTGGAGAAGGCGCTCGAGTTCCTGATCGACTGGGCTGGCAGCGACGTTGAGGCCAACTTCCGCGTCGGAGAATACGTGCGTCTCGTCGGATTGATGGTGGCCGCGTTTGGCATCGCCTTCCAGTTCCCGGTTCTGCTGGTCGGCCTGCAACTCGTCGGGGTGCTCACACCGAAAACCCTGCTCAAAGGGTGGCGGTACGCGATCATGGGGTGCTTTGTGGTGGCTGCGGTCATCACCCCCAGCGGTGATCCGTTCAGCATGCTTGCACTCGCGTTGCCGATGACGGTGTTCTACGCGATCTCGATCCTGATCGGGTACATCTTCCTGCGGCGCAAGCGAGCAAACGAAGCCGCGTCCTGACACGATTGACCATGTGCGAGCCGACCGCTCCCAACTGACTGCGCAGTACAGCTTTCCGCTCGATGGATTCCAGCTGAGAGCATTCGACGCGCTCGACGACGGCCGGTCGGTCCTGGTTGCTGCCCCGACCGGCAGCGGGAAGACCGTGGTGGCCGAGTACGCGATCGAGGCGGCCCGGCTGGCGGGTCGGCGGGCGTTCTACACCGCACCGATCAAGGCGCTGTCGAACCAGAAGTATCGCGATCTCGTGGCGCGCTACGGAATCGATCACGTCGGGTTGCTCACAGGCGACAACTCGATCAACGGCGACGCGCCGGTGGTGGTGATGACCACCGAGGTGTTGCGCAACATGATCTACGCGCAGAGCCCGGCACTGGATCTGCTCGATGTGGTGGTGCTCGACGAGGTGCACTTCCTGCAGGACGCGTACCGCGGACCGGTATGGGAGGAGGTGATCGTGCACCTGCCGCAGTCGGTCACGCTGGTATGCCTGTCGGCCACGGTGAGCAACGCCCAGGAGCTCACCGATTGGATCTCGACGGTGCGTGGGCCGACCTCTGCGATCGTCGAGGAGCGCCGCCCGGTGCGGTTGGAGAACCTGTACTACGTGGGCGACACGACGAACGACCGCCTGCACCTGTTGCCGGTGCTGGTCGGCGGGCGGCCCAATCACGATGCGCTGCGTCTCGATAACGAGGCTGCCCGCGGCGGTGGCCGGCAACGAAAGAACACCCATGGACGGCGGCGGCTGTACACGCCGTCGCGCCTCGACGTGGTCGACGTGCTCGACCGCCAGCAGATGCTGCCGGCGATCTACTTCATCTTCAGCCGCAACCAATGCGACGTGGCGGCACGTTCGGTGCTTGCCGCGGGCATTCGCCTCACGACCGGCGACGACCGCCACCGGATTCGCGAGATCATCGACGCCCGCCTCAGTGGCATTGCCCCAGCAGATCTGGCGGTACTTGGCTACAGCCAGTTCCTGGCGCAGCTCGAAGGGGGCGTTGCCGCGCATCATGCTGGCATGGTTCCACCGTTCAAGGAGGTGGTCGAGGCCTGCTTCGTGGAGGGCCTGGTGAAGGTGGTGTTCGCCACCGAGACGCTTGCGGTGGGCATCAACATGCCAGCCAAGTGCGTGGTGATCGAGAAGCTGACCAAGTTCACCGGCGACCATCATTCGTTTCTCACGCCGGGCGAGTACACCCAGCTCACCGGTCGGGCCGGGCGCCGCGGCATCGACGAGTTGGGCAACGCGATGGTGCTGTGGAGCCCGTTCGTACCCTTCGACCAGATCGCCGCGCTCGCCGCGAGCCGCTCGTTTCATCTCAACTCCGCGTTCCGGCCCACCTACAACATGGCCGCCAACCTGGTCCGGACCTACACCAGCGAACGCGCCCACCACCTGTTGAACCTGTCGTTCGCCCAGTACCAGGCCGACCGCGATGTGGTGAAGATCGAGGCCCGGCTGGAACGACGTCAGGAGCACTTCCGCGAGCTTGCGGAGGCGGCGGTCAGTCCGTTCGGCGACGTAGAGGAGTATCGAACGCTGCTGAAGCGAAGCGAGGGCGCCACAGCCGCACGGGAATCAGGCACGTCGCCGAATGGTCGGGACACCCTGGTCGACCTGGCGCTGATGAAGCTGCGCCCCGGCGACATCGTCTATGTCGAAAAGGGCCGGTACGCGGGGCGTGTCGCGGTGCTCACCGCCGCACATCGCAAGGGCGGGATGCGGATCAGCGGGATCACGACGCGCCGCGACCCGATCCAACTCGCCGAGGCCGATTTCGACGATCCACCGCGGGCGATCGGCAAGATTCAGCTTCCTGCCGAGTTCGCCCCCAATCGCCACGACTACCAGCGCGAGGTGGCCCTGCGCCTGCAACGCGCCGAGGTGTTGCCGTACAAGCGCCGCTCGGCCCGTCACAACCGCGAGTTGGCGATCCTCGACCACCCCGTCGAATCCGACCCCGATCTGGCCGACCGATTGAAGGCCGCTGCACAGGCCGAGCGGATCGGCCGCGAGATCGACGAGCTTCGCCAGCGGATGCGCGGCCGTAGCCAATCGATCTCGCGCGACTTCGACCGGGTCGTGCGAATCCTCGAGAACTGGGGCTACGTCGACGGATGGTCGCTCACCGATGCCGGCGCGATCTTGGCGCGCACCTTCCACGAGAGCGATCTGTTGATCGTCGAGTGCTTGCGAAAGGGCTTGTTCGACGACGTGGAACCCGCGGTGCTTGCCGGGCTTGTGTCGGTGTTCGTGTACGAGCACCGCAGCGCCGAACCTGCGCCGCGCCCGTGGTTCCCCTCACCGAACGCACGGAAGCGCTGGCAACGGATCGCCGCGATCAGCAACGAATTGCACGACATCGAAGAACAGGCCGGGTTGTCGATGCACCGGGCTCCCGACCCAACGTTCATCGCGATCGCGTACGCGTGGGCGGCGGGGGAGGGGTTCGCCGAGGTGGTGGAGGCCGAAGAGTTGTCGGGCGGCGATTTCGTTCGGACCACCAAGCAACTCATCGATGTGCTCCGCCAACTGGCGCTCGTCGCCCCCAACCGGGCCACCCGCCGATGTGCCGAGCAGGCCGCCGCGCAACTGTTCCGCGGGGTGGTGGCCGCGTCGAGCTCGGTCGATTCCGAAGCCGAAGTCGATTCCGAAGCCGAAGTCGAGCCCGAAGCCGAAGTCGAGCCCGAAGTCGAAGTCGAAGTCGAAGTCGAGCCCGGTGCCGATCCGCGCGGGTGAACCGTGGGGCGACGTGGGGCCGTGTCCGGTCGACGCCGTCCGGGTGGGCTCTAACGCCGAGCTGTGGCGGCTCGTCGAGCGGTGCCGGCGCGAGATGGTGCCAATTCCCCCGGTTGCCCTGCTTGGCGGGGATGTGATGCGAGCCGTCGGCGGAACAGGCGACGAGCGCCGCCTCGCCGGTGACGTCAGCTGCGTCCCAATTGATCTGGGCCGGGTCGAGGCCGACGGCCGAGTCGGATGGTTCGCTGCTCATCTCGTCGCCCGCCGGAGCTGGTGGTTCGGGTCGATCGTGGCGGTGATGAACGCCGAGCACCACGGAACATACGACGTCGCCCCGCGGGCGCATCCCAACGACGGCCGGTTCGATGTGGTCACGGTTGACGAGTCGATGTCGCGACGCGACCGGCTCCGTGCCCGCCGTCGCCTCGCGCTCGGCGCACATGTTCCTCATCCGGCAATTGAAATCCGCCAACGGGCGAGTTCGACGCTCACCTTCGCCAGGCCGATGTCGATCGAGCTCGACGGACAGGCGTGGGGGAGTGCGCGGGCGCTTTCGGTGACGGTTGAAGCCGATGCGTTCATCGCCTGCGTGTAATCGGCGGGCGTGCAACTCTTGTTCACCGAGACGGGCCCCGCGCCGTTCACATCGAAGGTGCGGGAATAGGGTCGTGAGTATGGATGACATCGACAGCATCAAGACCAGTGTGTGCGCAGCCGTCGACGGCATCGCCGACCGGTTGATCGATGCGAGCCATCAGATCCACGCCCACCCGGAGCTGAACTTCCAGGAGGTGTTCGCCCACGATCTGCTCACGGGCATCCTCGATGACCGGGGACTGGCCCCGACCCGGCACGCCTACGGCGTGGGTACTGCGTTCGAATCCCGCGTCGGGATGGACGGGCCCGACGTGGCGGTGCTGTGCGAGTACGACGCGCTGCCCGGCATCGGTCATGCGTGCGGGCACAACGTGATCGCCACGGCGGGCCTCGGCGCTGGGCTGGCCGCAGCGTTGTTCGCCGACGAACTGGGCGGGCGGCTGCGGATCATCGGCACCCCGGCCGAGGAGGGCGGTGGCGGCAAGATCGAGATGGCCCGCAACGGGGCATTCGCCGACCTGACCGCAGCGATGATGGTGCACCCCGCCGACGCCGACTTGATTCGCATGGATTGCATCGCCATCCACGAACTGTCCGTCGAGTACCACGGTCGCGCCGCGCACGCAGCCGCCGCTCCGCACGAGGGCCGCAACGCGCTCGACGCGGCGGTGCTCGGATACATGAACGTGGCTGCCCTGCGCCAGCACATCCTGCCGTCGGAGCGCGTGCACGGCGTTTTCGTGAAAGGCGGTGACAAGGCCAACATCGTGCCGGCCGAGACCGTGATGACCTGGATGGTGCGCTCACCGACGCTGGCCTCGTTGCAGCCGCTGAAACAGCGTGTGCTGACGTGTTTGGAGGCATCTGCCACGGCAACGGGCTGCCGGTGCAGTGCGACATGGCAGAGCGTCGCCTACGCCGAGATGATCGACAATCCGCCGATGGTCGCCTCCTACGTCGCGAACGCGGCGAGGGTTGGACGTGAGGTCACCGATCCGCGAGCCAACGGTCGGGCCGTCGTCGGCTCGACCGACATGGGCAACATCAGCTTTCTCGTACCGTCCATTCATCCGATGATCAAGGTCGCCGACGATGGTGTCGCCATCCACACAACAGACTTCGCCGAGTGGGCGCGCAGCGAACAGGGCGACCTAGCGGTGCTCGACGGGGCCAAGGCAATGGCGATGACCGTCATCGACTTGTGGCATTCGCCTTCGTTGCGCGCCGAGGTGGCCGAGTCGTTCGACCAGCGCCCACGCACGGTCGAGGTGCTGTAGGGCGAGTTGAGTGGTCGGCCGTGCCGGGGAATCCCCGATCGGCAAGTACCCCACCACCTAGAGTCAACAACCGTGACGGTCTACGTCCCCGAGGAGTTCACCCAATCTGAAGCCGAGATCCTCCGTCGGTACTTCACCAATCTCGACGGTCCTGTTTTCGCGCTCGTCAACCTGCCCGAGGTTGTCAAAGGCGCGCTTTTTGCACGGTACAGCCGGAGCGCGAAGAGCTTGCGGCGACTGTTCCTCGACGAATTCGTCGGCGATCTTGATATGCAAGGTGATCAGACCGTTGATGCAACCATCGGTTTGGAGCGGGCTGAAGAGCTGTACGAGAAGGTGTTCTTCGAGTACGGCGACGACTCTGTCGCCCAACTCGGCGGCGTCCACCTTGCCTGTGAGCAGGCATCGAACGTGTTGACCAAGGTGCTCGAATGGGGGCGGCTGATGAGCTACCTCGAGCAGAGCACCCGCTATGTCGCCTATGACGCCCGACTTGGTGGGCGGTACCGGTACTTCCGCGACCCGGCCGTACTGTCGAGCCGCCTCGGCACCCGCTACGTCGGCGACATGGACCGCATGTTCGATTCCTACAGTTTGCTGTTGTCCAAGGTCACCGACCACGTACGCGCCACGGTGGTCCGCGACCCGGCCGACTCCGACTTCGTGTATCGCCAAGCCACCCGGGCCAAGGCGCTCGACGCGGTCCGCGGCATCCTTCCCGCTGCCTCACTCTCGAACGTTGGCATCTACGGCTCGGGTCAGGCGTTCGAGATGCTGCTGTTGCGCATGCGTGCCCATCCACTGCCCGAGGCGCGCCACTACGCCGACTTGATGTTGTTCGAACTGCGCAAGGTGATTCCCAGCTTCCTGCGGCGGGTCGACCTGGCCGACCGTGGCGGACGGTGGGTCGACTACCTGCGCTCCACGAGAGGCAACACCAACGAGTTGGTGCGCACGTTGCTCGGGGAGGCGCCGGTCGATCAGTCCGATGTGGTCGTCCTCGTCGACTTCGATCCGGATGCCGAGGACAAGTTGCTCACCGCCATCTGCTATCCGCTGTCGAACCTGCCCGAACAGCAGATTGCCGAACGGGTCCGCGCCATGGGTGCCGACGACCGGGCTGCGTTGCTCCGTGCATATGTGGGCGAACGTGAGAACCGCCGGCACAAGCCGGGTCGGGCCTTCGAGCGCGTCGACTACCGCTTCGACGTGTTGTCGGACTACGGGGCGTTTCGCGACATGCAGCGCCACCGGATGCTGACCATCGACTGGCAGGCGCTCACCCCGAACCACGGCTACGTGCGTCCCGAACTGGTCGACGATGCCGGTATGGCCGACGTGTTCGACGATGCCATGGCCCGCTCCGCAGCGTTGTACGACGCGATGAAGGAGGAGTTCCCCGAGCAGGCGAGCTACGCCGTGTCGATGGCATACCGCCTTCGCTACTCGATGCAGTTCAATGCCCGCGAGGCGATTCATATGCTGGAGCTACGTTCCTCGCCCCAGGGCCACCCGGCGTATCGGCGTGTGGCGTTGGAGATGCACCGATTGATCGGCGAACAGGCTGGTCATACGGGTATCGCCGCAGCGATGAATCACATCACCGATGTCGCCCCGGAGCTGGAGCGACTCGCCGCCGAACGACGCGCCGAATCGCGGCGCCACATCTAGGATGTGACGGTTGTCACACCGAGATGAGGGTGTCTCTCGGCGTCTCGCTCGTATCATCCGCGGCCCGAACGGCTATTGGTTCCCTGGCTGACGGCGACATGGATGAATGCGAGAGGACACAGCGATGGCTGACGACGACGAGATGATGGAACCTGACGAGGAGCTCGACACCGACGGGGCCGAGCTCGAAGGGCCTGACCTCGAAGACCCGGAGTTGACCGCCGAGGTGCTCGACGAGGATGCCGACGAGTTCGGCGACGATGAGGAAGTCTTCGACGACGACGAAACCGACGAGGGCGACGACGATGACGACGAGGCAGCGAAGTCCGGGCCGGTCCGGCGCTCGGTGGCCACCGACGACGAAGACGACGACGACGACATCATCGCCCCCGACGATGTCGAGGCCGACCTCGACACCATCCTCAAAGACCGCCTGGTCGCTGCCGAGGACGAGACCAACGAAGATGAAGAGGAAGTCGAAGAGCGCGGCGAACAGGCCGACCGGCTGCAACCCAAACGGGCCGATGAGCAGCTGTGTCCCAACTGCTTCCTGCTGGTGCGCCAGACGGCGCCGATGTGTCCAATTGGCGACGACGACTGCCCGTTGTTCACCCACTGAGGAACCCATGCTTCACCGCGCAGCCATGGCCAGGTTCATCGATCTTGCCGTGTACGCGCCCGTCGGCCTCGCAGTCACGGTCCGTGAGCGAGTGCAGCGCTCCCGCAGACCACGCGGTCGACGACCCGACGATCACGTCAATCGCCGCGATGGGGCGCCCGACCAGCCTGCGCCGCCGCTGCATGTGTCGCGCACAGTGCGTAACGCAGCCGGAGCGGTCAGCGACGCACCGGGCGCCGACGACCTGCCGATCAGCGGGTACGAAAGCCTCGCCGCCATTCATGTCGTCGAGCGTCTCGGCTCACTGACGCCGGCCGAGCTCGAACTGATCGAGCGCTTCGAGACAGCGCACCGCGGGCGGCGCACCATTCTGGCCAGGGTCGCCCAACTGCGGGAAAGCTGATGGAGTTCGTCGTCCGTCCGGCGTGTGCCAGTGACGCTGGCGCTGTCACGGTGCTCGAGGCCGAGGCTCGAGACGCGCTGGCCGACGCTCGCGGGGGTCGACGGCTGCTGGCCGAGCAGCCACCGGTGGCGGACTGGGTTGTGGCAATCGCCGACCCGCAGCGCCGGGTGTGGGTGGCCGCTATCGGCGAGGTCGTGACCGGCTACCTCGAGCTCTGCTTGCCTGCACCCGGTGGCATCGGCGTGGTGCTCCAGGTGTACGTCGAGCCGGGTGCCCGCGAACTTGGCTTCGGCGATGACCTCCTCGCCGCGGCGATCGAGGCCACGATCACCGCCGGGGGAGTGGAGATCGACTCGTTCGCGCTGCCCGGCGACCGCGAGACCAAGAACCTCTACGAGCGTGCCGGCGTGACCGCTCGCAAACTGATCGTCTCCAAACGTCTCGTCTGACGACGAGGTCGCTCAGCGGCCCTGCCAGGTGGGTGGGCGCTTTTCGATGAAGGCGGTGAGGCCCTCCTTGGTGTCGTCGGAGGCGACGACGCGAGCGAATTGCTCGTTGGTCATCCGCTTGAGGGTCGCATCGTCGTTGGACGCGGCTGCCAGTACCACCTGACGGCTCGCCCACACCGCGAGCGGAGCGGACTTGCAGATCTGCTCGGCGAGCGCCATTGCGGCCGTGAGCGCCTCGCCAGGCTCGACGAGGCGGTTGACGAGGCCGAGGTCGTAGGCCCGCTGCGCGGTAAACGGCTCGCCGGTGAGGATTGCCTCCATCGCAACCGATCGCCCGATAGCCCGGGGGAGTCGGAACAGACCGCCCGCGCCGGCGATGAGGTTGCGCTTCACCTCGGCCAGTCCGAACGCCGACCGCGTGGTCGCGACCACGAGATCTGCGGCGAGCACGATCTCGCACCCGCCGGCGGTGGCCAGGCCGTCGACGGCGACGATGACTGGCTTGGTCCGGTCGCGGTAGGCGAAGCCGGCAAAGCCGCCGCGCTTGGTGTTCAACCCCGCAGCATTGCCGGCGTTGATCGCCTTGAGGTCGGCTCCGGCGCAGAACACTGGCCGTTCCTGTCCCGCAGTGTTGGCCTGCAGGATGCCCACCCACACCGCCGGGTCGTCTTCGAGCTGATCGATCGCTGCCTCGATCCCTGCGGCGACGTCACCGTTGATCGCGTTACGCGCCTCGGGGCGGTTGAGCGTGATGACGCCTATGCGGCCGTGTACCTCGTAGAGCACGATGTCGGACATGGCAGCCGATGGTACGGCGCAGCTTCAACACAAGACGAACCGGTGCGCCGGTCCGCCAGTTGTCACGACGCCGTGGTCTCGCCCTCGGTATCCGCCGTCGCCGCCGCTACCTCGACGTCCGCCGTAGGCTCGGGTTCGGCGGCAACCTCCGGCTCGGACTCCGGCGCGATCTCGGGCTCGACAACCGCAGCCGCAGGTTTGGGTTCGACAGCAGCGGGTTCGACAGCAGCGGGTTCGACAGCCGCAGCCGCAGGTTCGGGTTCGACAGCAGCGGGTTCGACAGCAGCAGGTTCGACAGCTGGCTCGGGGTTGGTGGGTGCCGTTGGTTCCGCAGTTGCGGCGGCGGGCGGCTTGGGCGGCTTGGGCGGAGGGGGAGCGGCCTTCTTGGCTGCCGGTGCCGGCTTTGTCGGGCGCAGCGGCTTCGGGGACGAGGCTCCGACGGCAACCTCGATGCCGAACAGGGTGGCAATCTGGGGTAGGAGCGGGGCGAGCCGCTTGATCGTGGCGAGGAGTTCGTCTCCCGGGTTCTCCGGTCGCGCCGTCGGTGCGATCTGAGCCCGCACCGGAGAGAATGCGGCTGCTTCGAGGACTGCCGACCAGCGATCGGTGGCAGCGTCCGCGGTGAGCGAGGCGACGGACGCGTCGATGAGACGCTTGGCGATCTCGGCCGGGAAGCGGACGCCGGCTTTGGGGGGCTGCGACGAGAGCTTCAGGGCCCGGATGACGCGGCCCACCGAGATCGCGGCATCGATGTCGCCGTACCACAGGCCGAGTTCTTTCTCCTGCTTGGCCATGAGGGCCAACTTCAGCTCAGCCGCAAGATCGCGGGTGGTCTCGTCGCGAGCGACCATCGGATCATCGGATGCGGCAACCACACTGCGCAGATCGCGCAAGTCGAGTTCGTCGAGATCGGCCTTGGCCGCGTCGGCCCGGTCGAGCCACTCGGCGACTCGCAACTTCGGGAGCAACTGCTCGGCCATCGACAACATCCCTGCGGCAGGGATCTCGTCGTTCCCCTCTGATTTGAGGCGCGCGTTCTGCTCGTTGATCGCCTGGCGGACCGCCGGGATGCCGCCCTGCAGGGCGCGTTCTGCAACCGGGCGCTGTGCCTCGGATAGTTCGGCCAGAACGAGGTTGCGATGGACTCGACCCGGCTTGAGCCGGCGCGCTTTGGGCCGCTGGGGAAGCTCGGGCGGTGGCGTGAAGTGGGGGCGATTTCGGCGCTCGGGACGTGGCCCACGGCCGTCGCCGCCTTCGCCGCCGCCCGCGGGGCGACCATCTCGCGAACGGTCGCCGCCAGGCCGGCTTCGATCGCCGCCAGGCCGGTCGCTGCCCGGGCCGCGGGGCCGGTCGCCACTAGGCCGGTCGCCACGCGGGCGATCGCCACTAGGCCGGTCGCCACGCGGGCGATCGCCACGCGGGCGATCGTCGCCGTCACGGCGCGGGCGCTCCCCGCGCTCGCGCTTCGCGAGCTGCTGGGTCACTTCCTCGAACGCCTTGTTGCTGGGGATCAGCTCGATCTGGCCGCTCTTGGTGGGCCGTCCCTTTGGATCGAGGACCGACACGATCGTGATGCCTTCCAGTTCCATCTCGGCATCGGCCCGGTACACCCCGCCCACCTTGGCAGTGCCGGGTAGCAGGGCACCGTCGAGCGTGCCTTTCGGCACGCGGGCACCGGCAGCGCGCCACGTCCACGACCCGTCGGGGCGCGCGCTGGTCAATTCGATCTCGATCCTTCTGGACATGGTGATGCACCGTATCTGCGGTGGTGCTGGTTCTGCACGATCTGAGCGCGCTCGATACCGTGACGACGTGCCTATCTATGCCCTTGGGGCGAACGTACCCAACATTCATCCCGACGCCTTCGTGCATCCGGACGCGGTGATCATCGGATCGGTCACCATTGGCGCCGATAGCTCGATCTGGCCGGGCGCGGTCCTGCGTGGGGACGAGGGCACCATCACGATCGGCGCGCGAACGTCGGTGCAGGACAACTGCGTGCTGCATACCACCGAGGCCTTCCCGACCGTGGTGGGCGACGATTGTGTGATCGGGCATCTCGTCCATCTCGAGGGGTGCACGATCGAGTCCGGCTGCCTGATCGGCAACGCCTCGATCGTGCTGCACCGGGTGGTTGTACGCAGCGGCGCCATCGTTGCTGCCAACGCGGTGGTCCTGAATGGCGCCGAGGTTCCATCCGGAGCGGTCGCCATGGGGGTGCCGGCGGTGATCAAACCCGGCCGCGCCCGCCCGGACGACATCACCAGTGGCGTTGCCAGCTACCTCGCGAAGAGCAAGCTGTTCAAGGATTCCATGCGTCGCGTAGATCGATGATTGCGCTTGTCGTCGCCGTCACCACCGATCAGGTCGAACTCGCATCCGATGCGTTGTGGGCACTTGGAGTCGTTGCCGTGGAGGAGCGGGGGAGCGGTGACCGGGTCGAGCTGTGGACGTCGCTTGGAGACGACGAGCGGGTGGTGGCCGAATCAGTTGCTGCGTTCCCGGCGGCGTGGCAGTGGCGGCTTGAACAGGTGGACGAATCCGTCGCCGACACGTGGCGCGAACACGCTGCGCCTACCTGGATCGACCAACACCTGGTCGTCGTACCGGCATGGTTGCCCCGTGCCGCCGACACCGCTGAGGGCGTGATCGCTGTGTCGATCGAGCCCGGCTCGACGTTCGGGCTCGGCGATCACCCCACCACGGTGTTGTCGCTCCAGGCTGTGCGCGATGCGGTGGGCCGACGCCCCGGATGCAGCGTGCTCGACGTCGGTTGCGGCTCGGGTGTGCTGGCCATCGGTGCGGTCATGTTCGGCGCCGGATCTGCCCATGGCATCGACATCGCTCCCGCGGCGGTTGCGATCACTACCGCGAACGCTGACGCCAACGGCGTCGGTCACGCGGTGACGGTGGCAACGGCCCCGCTGGCTCAGATCGACGAGACATACGACGTGGTCGTCGCGAACATCCTCGCGCCGACCCTTGTCGAGCTTTCCGCCGATCTTGTGCGGGTGCTCGCCCCCGGTGGAACGTTGATCGTCAGCGGCATCTTGGACCACCGCTACGGCCACGTCCTCGACGCGCTCGCTCCGCTGCAGATGACGAGTTGCCTGACCCGTGCCGGTTGGGTTGCGATCAGCCTGGCCCAGCCGTGAGTGCCAGCTCGAGCAGCGGCGAGAAATTGGTCTGCTCGAAGC
>JANNHO010000136.1:0-14984 GCA_031404435.1 Acidimicrobiaceae bacterium
CCGGGCAGCAGGTGTGGCCGAGGCGCGTATGGCCGAGTCGCCGGTGGTGGCGTTGCTCGGGCCGCGATCGGTCGGCAAGTCGACCTTGATGCGTCACCTCGCGGGCCTGCACGGCGGTGCCCGGATCATCGATCTCGACCAGGGTCTCCTACGCGGCCGCAACGCGACGCCGCTAAACTCAGCAAACTCCGACACGGGGCCGTGCTCCCGAGGCTTCTGGCACGCCTTGCCAGCCGGGTGCTCAACGTCCGGGCCGCCGGACTACGCGTGACTCCCGAACGCCTGGCCCGGCTCGACCCCGCGGCAATGGTCGAGTTCGGGCATCTGTTGGAAACCTTCGTGGTCGGCGAGTTGTTGAAACCGGCGTCGTGGAGCGACGATGTCGCCGGGACCGGACACTGGCGAACCCACGACGGTCACGAAGTCGACCTCATCATCGAACGCTTCGATGGCTCGGTGATCGGTTTCGAAGTCAAGGCCTCACGCCAGATCGATACCGAGGACGCCCGCGGCTTGATCGCGTTGCGTGACATCCTCGGCGACCAGTTCCACGCTGGCTTCGTCCTCGGCACCGGCGACACCGCGCTACGGATCGACGACCGCATCTACGCGTGCCCGATCAACCGCCTGTGGCAAGCATCACCCTGACAACGCGGTAATACAGGCTGCTCTCGTGGGCCCGGTCGGGAACGGTGTTCGTGTCCCGTCTGCGCTGTAGCAACGCGCGAAAGACACGGACGCCGCCGGCGCGCCCGCCACGGATGGTCAGTGGGTGCCCATGTACTCGGCGAACACGTCCATGTCGCGGAGCTCGTCGGCGGTGCCGGCGATCGTGATCTCGCCGCGGTTGAGCACGTATGCGGTTTGCGTCATGGCGAGCGCGGTGTCGTTCACAACGTCACCCCTTCGTGCTTGTGGCGGTCGTGTTCGGCCTCGAGCTCGGCGATGTGTGGGTTTCCGTGCCGAGGTACGCCGCTTGGACGTCGACGCTGGCGGCCACATCGACCGGCGTGCCCTCGAAGATCAGGCGGCCGAAGTCGAGCACGTAGATGTACTCGCACACGTCCATCACCAGCGACATGTCGTGCTCGACGAGGAGGATGCCGCAGCCGCGCTCGGCGACGATCGAACGCAGGATCTGCCTGAACAGCGCCGTCTCGTCGTGGTCGAGCCCGGAAGAGGGTTCGTCGAGCAAGAGGATGTCAAACGGCCGGCGAGGCAGCGTGCCAGCTCGACGAGGCGGCGCTGGCCGGTCGAGAGCGCGCCCGCTTGAAGGTGGACGAGATCGGTGATGCCGCACAGCGCCATCGCTTCTGAGGTGGCGAGGTCGCGCACGAGGATGTCACCGCGTGGTGCGAAAAACTGGCTGAACACCTTGGCACCGGCCCTGTCGCGTTCACGGGGCGTGAGTGACGACGTAACCGCTAACTTGACAGAGATGTCAGATATTGCCGCGCCCCCCCGAAATCGGGGCGCGGGAGGGGATCGGCTGCTGACGCGCGAGTTCCTGATCCTGGCGCTGTCGACCACCCTGTACTTCATCGGCATGGGAGCGTCGAACCCGCTGATGCCCAAGTTCGTCGTCGATGAGCTCGGTGGCACCGAGGCCACCGCCGGCCTGGTAATGGGTTCGTTCGCGATAGCGGCGCTCGCCACACGCGCCCTGTTCGGCCGGCTCGGTGACCGACGCGGATCGCGTCGGCTGATGCTGATCGGCTGCACGCTCGGGGCCCTCGGCATGCTCGTGCTCACCGTCACCGAGAACATACCGATGGCTATCGGTGCCCGGTTGATCCTGGGTGCCGCCCAGGCCGCCGTGATGACCGGTGCCACCGTGCTCGCGATCGACCTCGCCCCCGAGTCGCGGCGCGGCGAGGCGGCGAGCTACATCCTGGTCTCGTTCCACCTCGGGCTCGGCATGGGGCCGGTGCTCGGCGAGGTGATCCGCGACAGGTTCTCCTACGACGCGGCCTGGTTCGTGCTCGCCACGGCGTCGCTGGCCGGTGGTGCCGTGGCGCTCCTGCTGCCGCACCGCCCCGGCGACCCCGATGCCCCGCCGTCGCCGTGGATACACCCTGCGGGCATCGCGCCCGGCATGGTGGCGGCGTTCGCAATCGTCGCGTTCGTCGCCTTCAGCACGTTCGTGCCGCTCTATGCCGACGAGATCGGCCTGAAGCAGGTGGGTGCTGTGTTCACTGTCGCGTCGATTGCGATTGCGGTCGCCCGTCTCGTGTTCGGCCGCGCACCCGACGTGCTTGGGCCGATCCGGGCCGCAACCATCTCGATCGTGCTCACGGTGATCGGGGCGCTGGTGGTCGCGTTCTGGATGACGCCTGCCGGGGTGTTCGTCGCCGCCGCCATCCTGGCCGGGGGCATGTCGATGCAGACCCCGTCGTTGATCCCGGTCGCGGTGCAAGGGGTGCCGTCGCACCAGCGGTCGTCGGCCTTGGCGACGTTCACCATGTTCATGGACGTGTCGGTCGCGTTGACCGGCCCGTTGATCGGCCTGATCGTCGGCGGGTTCGGCTATCGCGTCGCGTTTTCCACCACGGCGATCACATCGCTGATCGCGTTGGGGCTGCTGCACCTGCAGATGGCACCGCGCTGGCGCACGCGCACTCAGGTCGTTGTGTTGGCAAGTTCGGCGTCGAACTGACCGAGCAGCACTGTGCAGCACTGACAGCGGATGCTGCGCTGGGGTGGCGAACCGGCAGGCAACGACGCGGGTGATGTCGGTTGCAGGGCCAGCGTTGTCGTGCACCATCCATCAACACCCATCAACATCCGACAACACACCGGTCGCTCTGGCCGCTGTCCAGTGCGTCAAGTCTGTGAAGGGCGCGTCGATCGCCACACTTATCCGTTTCCCCGAGCGTCGACCCAGAACCGCTGGTGCCCACAATCGACACCCGTCGCACCGGGACATCATGCTCCACGTTCGAGGTGTTCGTGTCCCGTCTGCAGTGTCACGACGCGCGGCGGACACGGACGCCGGTCGCGTGCCCGACAGGAATGGTCAACCGGTGCCCATGTGCTCGACGAACACGTCCATGTCGCGGAGCTCGTGGTGAGCCGCTTGCATTTATCGCAGCCATGCCGGTCAGCGGGTGGCGTTGGCCAGCTCGGCGTCGAGCTGACCGAGTAGCACGGGCACCTCGGCGAGCGCGCGGAGCGCATCGTTGAGGTGGGTGCACCCGTTCGTCTTCGACAGCCGCTCGAGCACCGTGCTGCGTAGGTCGCGCAACGGTGTGCCCACCACTACGGCCGCTGTGTCGACGGCGTTCGGGCACGACAGGAACGGCAGGATGCGAGGGTCGGCGTGAACCGTGGTGATCGTCAGGGTGTCGGGATCGGCGGTCGCCCGAAGGCCGTACTCGTGCACGGCGATGCGTCCGTGTTCCGGGTGGCCGGCGGAGTCCTGGAAGCCCGAGTCGATCATGATCGTGCCGTCGACGGGGTCGCGCCACACGTCGATGCGGCGGGCACGCCGAAACGACACAGGCGGGAGCTCGATGAGCTCGTGCCAGCCGTAGCTGTCGTCGTCGTTGACGAGCTTGCGCACGATCTGCACCCGGTGCGTCATCATGCCGGAACGCTGCTCGGCGAGCGCACTTGAGCCGGGTGCGAAGCCGATGCACACGCCCTCCATGTTCGGGCGCAGCGGCCGCGTCTCGTCGGCCTGCATCCAGCTGTCGGTCCATTGCGACCACGCGAAGCCGGCGACCAGGCTGCCGCCGGAGATGTCGTCGAGCAGCAAATAGAGCGGTGTGCCGCCGTCGAGCTCGTGCGGGAGGAACTCGGCCAGTGCTGATCGGAGGTACCCGCCGCCGCGGCAGCCGACCAGTTGTTGCAGCCCGTGGGAGTCGGGGTCGGCGCGGATGTCCTCGATCGTGCGGTTCCCGCCGATGCCGATGCTCGCCGTGGCCTCGCCGACGACGACGGGCGCGTCAGCCGACGAATGCGTCACAGCGTCGCGGGCGCGACCGTCGAGCCGGAGCTGCGTGCCCCAGCCGTCAGGCCACGTGCCATCGAGGGTGGACGTACGGCGGACCGACGAGCCGCGTCGCGTCGGTGCTGGACCGGCCGGGCCGTTGACCGCTTGGACCGGATCGCGCTGCGGCGAACCGGTCACGACCGCGAGCCCTTCGCCGACGGAACCGTTGGCGTACGGACCGTCATGGGTTTTCGGGTCGTCACAGGTTGCGGGCCCCGCAGTTGCTGGCGGAGATCAACCTTGCGCACCTTGCCGCTGGCCGTGCGCGGCAGCTCGTCGACGGTGATGATGTGCTCGGGGGTCTTCTGCTTGGCGACACCGATCGTTGCGAAGTGGCGCCGCACCTCATCGAGGTCGAGCGTCTGGCCCGGGCGCAGCAGCACGAAGGCGGCGACCCGCTCGCCATAGCGCTCGTCCGGCTTGCCGACCACGGCCGCCTCGGCGACGGCGGGGTGCAGCGCGAGCAGGTCTTCGACCTCTTTCGAGGCGATGTTCTCGCCGCCGCGGATGATCACGTCCTTCTTGCGGTCGGTGATCGTGAGATAGCCCTCGGCGTCGAAGCGGCCGATGTCGCCGGTGCGGAACCAGCCGCCCGGTAGGAACGACTCGGCGTCGAGTTGCGGGTCGGTGTATCCGATGAACAGGTCGGGGCCGCGGCTCACGATCTCGCCGTCCTCGCCGACGCCGAGGTCGCGATCGTCGTCGTCGAGCAGCCGGACCTCGCTGCCTGGCACCAGACGGCCGTCGGTGCCCGCGCGCTTGGCGAGCGGATCGGTGGGTGCGCCCGTGGTGATGACCGGGTGCTCGCTCGAGCCGTATCCGCGGTATACGGAAATGCCGGCTCGCTGGGCGCGCTCGACGAGGCTCGGCGGGACGCTGGTTGCGCCGACCATGTAGTTGGTGATCGTCGACAGATCGTTGCCGTTGCGCTCGGCCTCGTCCATCATCGACGACAGGTGGAACGGTGCCCCGGCGGTCGAGGTGATGCGGTGCTCGGGCACAAGGCGGGCGGCCAGCGCAGGGTCCCACACATCCATCAGCACGGTCGAGGTGCCGATCACGAACAGCCGCAGCAGGGCGAGCACGCCGGCGATGTGGCCGGCCGGGAATGCGGCGAGGCTGACGTCCTTCTGGCCGGTGCCGGTGGCCGCAGCGGTGGTGCGGATCTCGGCGATCAACGTGTTGGCGGTGTGCTGCACGCCCTTCGGGTCGGCGGTGGTGCCCGACGTGTAGATAAGCAGGCAGCGGTCGTCGGGATGGGTGGTCGGGAGCGTGGCCGGAGCCCGCGATGCAGCCAGCTGCTTCCACGGGATCGCCCCCGACGGGCCGCGCTCGCCGATCAGCACGACATGCTCGAGGTGAGGGACATCGGTGACCGCGTCGAACCGCTCGCGAAAATCGATCGTGCGCCACCGGTCGGGCATCACCAGCACGCGTGCTGCCGACTGGCGCAGGATGAACCCCACCTCGTGGGCGCCGTAGATGTGGATGATCGGCACCACCGTGGCACCGAGCATCATCGCCGCCTGGTATGTGAGCGCACCCTCCAGCCAGTTCGGCACCCAGATCGCGACCACGTCGCCGGGGCCGATCCCGAGTCCGGCGAGCCCGCCGGCGAGATCTAGGCTGCGCTGGTACATGTCACCGAGTTCGATCGATGTCGGCTCGGGGCCGCCGACGAAGTGCATCGTCGCGTGCGGGAAGCGTTCGGCTCCGGCACGCATGTGCTCGGCGATGCTCGTGGTGCCGTAGTAGCCCTCGCCATACCAACGGTCGCGCAGTTCGTCCCGATCCGACGACAGTGTCACGGTCGACCTCCCGGTCGCATGTGGCATCCGGTCATCGTCACAGCGCGGGGAGGTGGCTGGTCGCCAGTCGGCCCATCGCGGGGCCGACCAGTTGGGTGCGGCGGGCGACCTGGCCGGCGGCGTACGGGAGCAGGTCCACTGCGGTGATCTGGCCGGCGCGCATGCGCTCGAGGAGGGCGGTGGCGCCGTCGCGGATCGACGCCGGGCGGTGGCCGAGCAGCCGCTCAAGATCGTCGAGCTCGGCGCGCAGGTGGGTGTCGCCCGCGCGGTCGACCTCGCGCAGGTACTTCATCACACGGGCGAGTCCCTTCAGTAGGCGGTCGGGCCACGGATCGGTGATGTCGGGGCCGATGCGATGGCGCATCTGGTGCAGCGCCGCATCGAAGTAGCGGGTGTCGTCGGTGTCGGCGAGGACCGGCAGCTCCACCGCGGGTAGCTCGACGCCAATCGCCGTCGCGAGCGCTTCGACGGTGAGGCGGCGATGGAGAGCTCCGTAGATCAGTCGGTTTCCGTGCTCGGCTTCGAGATCGGCCTCGGCGCCGATTCGCTCGGCACCCAGCGCGGCGATGCGCAGCTCGGCGAACAGGGCGTGGTAACGGACGCGGTCGCGGTCGGGCGCAACACCGGTCGCCTCGCCGTAGCGAGCGAGGAACCGTTCGAAGTCGGGCACCGGTTCCTGCGCGTTGCGCGTGCCGACCCACGCGATGTCCTCCATCGGGTCGCCGAGATGGCCGAGCTCGAAGTCGAGAAACGCAGTGACGCGGTGCCCGTCGTGGAGGAAGTTGCCCGGGCCGGTGTCGCCCTGTACGAGCGATGGCCGGGCGTCGCCGGTGTCGGGCACGTTCTCGCGAAGCCATTGGAAGCAGGCGGTCAGCACCGGGTCGGGCACGCCGGACTCGTCGAGGCGACTCTCCCACAGGTCGAGCTCGTGCTGCACGGCCGCAACGATCGTGGCGGCCGGGATCAGGCTGGGCAGGTCGAGCGTGGCCGGGTCGGCTGCGTGGAGGCGGGCCAGCCACGGTGCGAAGTCGTCGATGATCTCGGTCTGTACACCGGCACCGAGCCTCGCGAATGCGGCATCGCCGGACGAACGCTCGAGCAGCACAGCTTCGTACGTGGGATGGATGCCGAGCACCGCCGGGCTCGGCAGGCCGATCGTGTTCACGGCGCGGTAGATCTCGGCCTCACGGCGGAGCGTGTAGTGCTTTGCCTCGCTGGGGTCGACGGCGTCGGCGCGCAGGAACCACTTCGCCATGCCGTCGGCGACCACATCCCAGGCCTCGTGGCTGCCGCCACCGGGCCGCCGTTTGAGCGTGACCGATGGTTCGCCGACGATGTCGGCGGCCCAGCGGGCGAGGGTGCCCTGGCGGTCGTCGCCTGTGTCGGTCATTGCGATGGGGCAGAACGCAGGGCGCGGAGCATCCTGGCGAAGTGGTCGGTACGCCAGCCGTCCTGGTCTTCACCCCACCCCATTCGGGTGGAGCGGCCGGGTGACATGAGCTCCCAGCGCATCGAGGCGTTCGAGCCGTTGCCGTGCTCGCAGTTGTGGCTGAGGGCGATGCCCTCGGCCTGCATCGTGCGGCCATTGACATCGACGAGGTCGACCTCCATGTGCGCGCTCCAGCCGGTGGCCGGATCGCGGTAGTTCTTCATCCGGCTCTTCGTCCGGTCGAGCCGGGTGAACTCGCCGTCGCTCAGCAGCCACCCCATGTTGAGCGGCGACCATCCGTCGGTACTGCCGTCCTGGGTGCGCACGAAGCTGAGGAAGCCGGTGTCGCAGGACTGGTCGTCCCAGGCGTGACCGAAGATGTACTGGATGCGGCCGCGGCCGCGCTCGCGCTCGATCTCGCGCCACTGCGCGCCACCCGGGTTCGCCACGCGCGCCCCGCGGTCCTCCGTCGGCTGCGCGCCGTGCGAGTGGTGGCGGCTGCGCGGGCCCCACGTGCGGTCGCGCACCGAGTAGCAGTCGATCGCGATCCGTTCGCCCTCGAGTAGGAGTTCGCCCGTGATGTGACCGAGTTGGTCAAGGTGTGGGTTGTGCACGCATGGCGCCTCGCCGGGCGTGAAGCGGTGCGGCGGGTGCACGCTGCGGTGCTCGAACTCGATCGCAAAGCGGGCGTCGGGGTCGGCGTAGGCGACGTGGTAGTCCATCAGCGGGTTGATCATCTTTACGCTGAACCCGCCGTCGGGGAACGTCAGGTCGCGCAGGTCGACCATGTGCGTCGCGTCGGGGCCGGCACTGGGATGTTCGACGGGGCCGCCGAATGGGGCGTCGGCGACCATCTTGTAATACGCCATCCGGGCGGGGTCGGCGCCCCTCGCGTCCCACAGGAACACGCGCCAGGTGACGGTGCCCCTGTTCGTGCTGCGGCCGGCGTGCAGCCAGCCTCCGATCCGGCGCTCGGGTACCGAGAACGACCACCAGGTTGTCTCGAACCACAACGGATCGTCGATCGTGGGCGGGTGGTAGGTGTCGTCTTCGGGGACGAACTGCGTGTCTTCGGTGATGGTGTGGTCGATCACGGATCTCTCAACTAGGGGTTCGTTCGGCATCGTGGGTTCATGGGAGTCGGTACGTGCTCACCGCGGTGTCGTGGAACAGCGCAGCTCGTTCGGCGGGGGAGTAGCCGGCGCTGATCTGATCGAACGCCGCCCACAGGGTTGCGTAGCTCATCGAGACCTTGTCGACCGGGAAGTTGCTTTCGAACATGCAGCGTTGCGGCCCGAAGGCGTCGATGCAGAACCGGATCGAGTCGCCCCACGCGACGGCGACCTCGTCGGGGCCGGGTTGCGTGCTCGCCCTGTGCCACGTGCTGCCGAATACCGGCATGCCGATGCCGCCGACTTTGAGCACCACGTTCGCGCATGTCGCCACCTCGGTCATCAGGTCGCGCCAACGGGCGTGGGTCGCCTCACGGTCGCCGTACGGACCGATCGTGATCGGCGCGCCGAGGTGGTTGAGGACGATTGTCGCCTCGGGGTAAGTGCGGGCGAGGTCGACCAGGTCGGGCAGCTGTGGGAAGTACATCCACGCGTCGAACGACAGGCCGAGCGAATGGAGCACCTCGAACCCCTGCCGGAACGCGAGGTCGAGCAGCAGTCCGGGCCCCGGGTCGGGGTCGTTCGGGCGGATGGCCGGATCACCGTCCCACGTGGCGCGCTGGCGGATGCCCCGGAACCGGCCCGAGCCGGCGGCGACGTGCGCATGCAGCGTTTCCTCGGTGAGCGCGCCGAGCCGGAGGTCGCCGGCGCCGACGATGCCCTCGACGAACGCGTCGGCGTTCGCAACCACCCACTCGGTCTCGCCGACCACACGGAGGTGCTCGGGGCCGAGCTCGCGGTACCAGGCGTCGCACTCGACGAACACTGTCCGCACGACTTGCGGCACGGTCGCAATGTCGGCCCGCAGGTCGACCGGAAGGTACTCCATCCCGGCTCGCAACCACAGGTGATGGTGAGGATCGCAAATCCGGTCAGGAAGCGTCATGTCGCAGCAGCCATCGTCGAACCCCAATCGGCCGGCGGTCGGGGACCGGCCTGAAATCAGGACAGTACTTTCTCGGCCTCCAGTCTGGCGAAACCCATGGTGCCGACATGCGGCCTTTGTGATGCGGAGGACTTGCTCGGACAATGGTGTCGCTACGGTAGCCAGCATGACGCTCGACGATCTCCTCGCCCGCGAGGGCATTCGCGACCTGGTCGCCCGCTACAACTCCTACGGCGACACCGGCAAGTTCGACCTGCTGTGGCCGCTGTTCGCGAACGACGCCGTGATGGAGATCGGGCCGGCCCGCGGCGATCGGCGCACCCACACGGGCCTCGATGAGGTCAAGGAGATCTTCACGGGTGCCCAAGGTCGCGTGCAATCGCAGGACGAAGCGGCCACCACCACATACATCCGGCACTTCACCGCGACCCACCAGATCGACCTCGTCGACGCAGACCACGCCACCGGCCGGTGCTACTTCTCAGTGATCATCGGCAACGCAATCGAGCCTGGCGGCGTCGACCACTGGGGCCGATACATCGATGAGTACGTGCGGATCGACGGCATGTGGAAGTTCCAGAAGCGCCGCGTCTACGTCGACGGCAACGTCGCCTCCAGCTGGTTCAGCAGCGAGTGAGTCGTGTGACCGACACCGTCGCGCTTACGTAGCCGAGGGGTTGGCACCGTAAACAAACGTCGTGCGCATCGACACGACCGGCTCGCCGTCGCGCTGCACGGAGAGCTCGCACACCGCGAAGCGGTAGCGGCGCGACTGGAACAAGTCGACGACGCGCCCGCCGGTCACCAGCGGGCCATCGGTGACGGGCGCGTGCATGTCGACCCGCACCCCGGCGTACATCCATGTCGGCGGATCGAACGCAATGCTCATCGCCGCCGCTGCGTTGGCGACGCTGGCGAACCAGCCCGGGTGTGCCCACCCGCGGTCGAGCCAGAACGACCCGCCAGGCAGGTGGTCGGCCATCCGCAGGTCGCGCTCCGCTTCGAAGGTGAGCTCGATCGGCCGCAGCACGAGACCGTCCAGAGCGGCTGGGTCGAGCGCGACAAGCGCGCTCGGGCCGTCGCCCGCCGGCATGGCGAACGGCCGATTACCCATGGCCTCGGCGCGGCCGGTGACGAACTGTTCGTCGGGCGCGGCGGCAGTTCGCACCGTGAGGTCGACGCCAGCGGCGTCGTGGTCGCCGATGAGCTCGAGGTCGAGGCCGGCTTCGAGGTGGGATCGGAATCGGAGATCGATCATGCCGCCCGTGGCCCACGGCTCGCCCCAGCGGGCGACGGCGATGTCACACAGCCAGGAGAGCGCGGTGGCCGCCATGATGTGGCTGCCGGGCTGGTCCGATGGCACGGTGCCGACCGGGTACGCCAGCAGGCCGAGATTGCCGCTCACGAACTGCCTGACCTCGACGCGGCGAGCGCCGGGGTCGGGTGCGGTCACCTGTTGATCGACTTGGAGACGTGGAGTTGCGCATCGTGGCCTGCGAACGAGGGCGGTCGTTTCTCCTGGAAGCTCGTGACGCCCTCTACGAAGTCGGGGTGCTGGCCCATCTCGGACACCAGTACGAGTGAGCGCAATCGTGATTCCTCTGCGCCGCGTTCCCAGTCGCCGAGTACCTGCTGCTTGATGTGCGCCATCGACGCGGGCGAGCAGTTTTTGGCGAGGTCGCGGGCGTAGGCAACAGCGGTGGGTAGCAGCTCGTCGGGTGCGACCACCCGCTTCACGAGGCCCATCGCGAGTGCCTCGTCGGCGAGCACGACGCGGGCGGAGAGCAGCAGATCCATCGCGTTGGCGGTGCCGACGAGGCGTGGGAGCATCCACGACAGCGAGTTCTCCGCAGGCAGGCCGCGACGAGAGAACGCGGTCGTGAACTTCGCGGCAGTGGACGCGAACACGACGTCGCAGCTCGCCATCTGCACGAACCCGATCCCGGCGCATGCACCGTTGATCGCAGCGATGATCGGCTTGGGGATCTGGCGGGCGGTGGTCATCGGCCAGCGCCGGTACATCCCACCGGCGTCGCCGGTCTTCGCCGACCGTTCGAGCACCTGCATGTCGAGGCCCGGGCAGAACGACTTGCCGGCACCGGTGACCACGATCGCCCGCACGGCAGGGTCGTTGGCGGCGGCGATCAGGGTGCCGAAGTAGGCGTCCTCGAGGGCGAACGTCCAGCCGTTGTTGCGGTCCGGGCGATTGAGCGTGAGGAGCAGCACACCGTCGTCGTCGAGTTCACGAAGGAGCTCTTCGAACTCGGGGTAGGTCCTGATCGGCGTTGAGGGGTCGGTTGCGGCGCGGGGAGTTGACATCATCGTCAACTACTGTGGCACATCAGCCGCGCAGCACGGCAGTCTGCGTGGGGTCGAGGTACTCCTCCACACGGGCGACGAGTCCGTCGTCGTTCAACGTCACGATCACGCACGAGTGCACGCGCAGGTTGCCGCCGGGCGCGGTTCCGGTCATCACGGTCTGCGACACCCAGCCGCTGGGCGTGGGCAGCAGGGCCACGTCGGTCCAGGTGAGATCGGGCACCGTGCGGTGAAGCCAGGCGACCACCTTCACCGTCTGCTCCGTGCCGGCATCGGCATCGTCGAAGTTGTGCCACGTGGCAGCGTTCGGAGCGCACAGCGCCCGGTACGCGTCGGTGTCGTTCGTTCGGTTCGCAGCAGCGAACTTCGCGGCGATAGCGAGCTTGTCGTCATCGGTGAGCTGGAGAGTCATCGCTTGCCAACCTGTCACACGGAGGTCAGCGCCATGAAGTCCAGGGATCTGCAGGCCGGTGATGATGCGGCTGCTGAGGTCGTAGCCCCGTTCGTCGTGGGAACTGATCATCTGGAGGAACAGTGGCTGCGTCATCCACGATCTCGAAGGCACGCTCTCTACTCCACCGAGCCGACGTTCGTCTGACCGGCTGTAGCCGCCGGAGTACAGCGCCGTGACAGCGCCACCCAGCACGAGCGATGAGATACCCGCTCCGGACATCGGCGGGGTCTCACGCCATGCCGCAGCTGACGACGGAATCGGCGTCGGCGTCAACTGGAGGGTCAGCAAGATCGCCGGACCAACCCAGGTTCCGGGTCACCGCCGTGGTCCCGCCGAGTGCTGCACGACGACGACGTGGTCGAGACGTTCGTAGGCACCTGGCCACGGAGGGGGTGGAGGATTGAGTCGGTCGCGCTCGCGACTCAACGCGGCGACGTCGACCGCGACCGCAGATCCGAGCAGAACGTCCCGCTGCTTCTGCCGCCCCGCGACGTATGTCGAAGATGATCTGGCCGGGCAATGATCTGGGCAGGAATAGTTGCGGATACCGAGAGGAATCCTGCCCAGATCTTGGAGTGATGGAGCGACGGGGCGGGTCAGCGGATCGGTGTGAGCGTTCGCTGGTTCTCGCGAAGCGCGAGGCGCATGTCGTCGGGGCCGAGGTCGACGAAGTCGCCGATCCACTTGCGCGGCTCGGCGAGACCTTCCGGGTGCGGCCAGTCCGAGCCGAGAAGGATGCGATCGGCACCGTGTACGTCACGGAGATGGGCGATCGTGTCCTCGTAGAACGGGGCGACCCACACGTGCTCGCGGAACGACTCGATCGGGTCGCGCTTGAACAGTTGCGGTGTCTTGCCGTAGGTGACCCTGAGGCGGCGGTGCAGCTCCGGCACCCAGGCCGAACCGAGTTCGAGCGTGGCGACGCGGAGCGTGGGGTGGCGGTCGAACAGACCGTGGCAGATCATCGCCGCCATCATGTCGAAGATCGGGCGCTCGAGAGCGATCGATAGCACCTCGGTGAGCGGCGACGCCTTCATGCCCATGTAGCGGGTTGGCTCGCCCCAATCGGCAAGGTACTTCGTGTAGCCGGCATCGCCGGCGTGGATCGACACGATCGTGCCCGACTCGGCGAGCTTGGCCCAGATGCGATCATGGATCGGGTCGGCGGGCGATTTCGGCTTGCCGTGCGGGCTCGACACCGGGCCGGCGCGCATGATGATCATGCGGGCACCCAGGGCGAGCACGCGGTCGAGTTCGGCCTCGGCGGCGACGGGGTCGATCAGCGAGATCATCGGCCCGGTGATGATGCGACCATCGCGGTCGTAGCCCCAGTCGTCGTGAAGCCAGCGGTTGTAGGCGGTGAACACGGCCATCGCCGAATCGGGGTCCTCTTGCAGCATCTCCTCGATGCCCAGGCCGAGGCTCGGGATCATCCAGGTCTGTTCGACGCCCTGCCGATCAAGGCGCTTGATGCGGGCGTCACGGTCGCGGTACTCGGGCTGGATGGGCTGCATCTTGACGATGTCGCGCATCTCCTTCGCGTCGTGGTTCTCGGCGCGGAAGTAGACCTCCATCGAGCCGGGCACCCCCACGGGATCGTATGTCGGGTTCGGCACCACGGTGAGCTGCCGGGCGTTGATCACCAGCGACGGGCGCCCGCCGATGTCGGCCCACTTGACAACGCTGCGATACTTCGCGTCCAGGTGCCGGGTCAGGCAGTCAAGCGGTTCGTAGTAGTGCTGGTCGGCGTCGTACAGCTTGTAGTCGACATCAGGGTCGATCGTGGTCGTCGGTTCGTCTGCAAGTGTCGTCATGGGGTTCCTCCGGTACCAGGTGAAATCAATGGTGAATTGCACGCCACCAGAGACTTGACATTATCGTCAGATCGATGGCTTGTCGAGAGCGGCGACCACCATGGGAACGTGAGACGCGATGACAGAACTCAGCGACGAACCCCTCGGTTTCCTCGATCTCGAACAGATCGATCGTGACATCTACCGTGGCCGCACCGGGGGTTGGCCGAACGAGCGCCGCACGATCTACGGCGGCGAGACAGCGGCCCAGGCGCTCCGGGCGGCCGCCTTCACCGTCGAGCCCGATCGCCTGCCCCACTCGCTGCATGGCTACTTCCTCCGACCGGGCGACCCCACCCAGCCCGTGATCTTCATCGTCGACCGCGACCGTGATGGCCGGTCGTTCTCGGCTCGGCGTGTCGCAGCCATGCAGGGCGGCGAGGTGATCTGGGAGATGGCCTGCTCGTTCCACGTCAGCGAGCCGGGCCCCGAGTTCGTGCAGCCCCCGCAAGCTGGGATGATGGCGCCCGACGAGGCACCGCCGTTGGCCTGGAGGTGGTGCCCGATCCTCGATATCCACGTGCCGCCGCCACCTGGCGGCGGTTTCACCCAGCGCGAATCGGTCGCCCGGGTGTGGACCCGCGTGAACGTGCCGATGCCCGACGACCCGATCATCCACGCCTGCATGCACGCTTTCGCCTCCGACGTGGGCGCCGGGTTCGGCGACCTCGACATCGACGGTATCCCGGCCGGTGGGCCGAGCATCGATCACGCACTCTGGCTCCACTACCCGGCCCGCGCCGACGGCTGGATCATCTGGGACTGCAAGCCCGCCAAGGTGGGCGGCCACCGTGGGCTCTACACCGGTACGGCCCACGACCTCGACGGCAACCTCGTGGCGATGCTCGCCCAGGAGATGCTCCTGCGAGTGCCCCGGACATAGACGACCGTCCCGGTCACGCGAGCTCGGGGATCAGCGGGGCATAACGGTCGATGAACGGCATCGTGGTCGCCGGGTCGTCCCAGCCGACCCGGCTGGCGCCGATGATCGTGCGCACGATGCCGAGCTCGCGGTAGTGGTGGAGAGTTTCGGGTGTCGGGTCGCCAAACGTGACGAGCGAGATTGGGA
>JANNHO010000137.1:0-5925 GCA_031404435.1 Acidimicrobiaceae bacterium
GAATCAGTCCCGACGAGCGTTCCGGAGCCGCAGACCTCGCCTCCTTCGATCGGCACAACGACCACTGTCACGTTCGCTGCGGCTACTGCTGTCACGGCGGGGACGTCTCCGCCCGCGGTCCAATGCGCGACGTCCGATGGCGTCCTGCCGATCCTCCACGACTTCACGTGGGCCGAGCTCGGTGTCGATGCCGATGTCGCCCGAACCTCGATGTGGCCCGACTTTCACTACTTCCTGTCCGTCGACGGGATGAGCTTCGAGGAGGTTGCGGCACCCGTCCTCGGTGCAGGAATGGCCGCCAGTGAAATCCGGCTGACGTTGCTCGATGATCGATTCGTGGCCTGGATCGGCTCGGGGGATGTGAACGGCACAACCGAGAACAACGAGCTGTACGAGAGCGCCGACGGTCGAACCTGGAACAAGATCGGCCCGTCCCCGATCCGGTATCCCGATTCGCTCGGCACGTTGAATGGGCAGCTGGTGATCACCGGATACTCCGACGCCACGGGCGCTGGGATCGCATCGGTCCGCCACGCCGGTGGCGAATGGACAACGGTGAACCTGAACGATCTCACCTCACCCACCGATGGGGTGAAACCCTCGTTCCAGCTCTGGTCGGGCGCCTCGTTCGGCACCACCGGGATCACTGCAATCGGAGCGTTGCTGCGTGATCCGATCGCCGAGTTCGGGTCTGTGGAGATGACCAAGGACGGTGTGACAATGCGCGCCACCGATGACACCGGGACGTTCCAGTTCGTCGACACCCAAACGAACACCGAGATCGCCAAGACGACGGAATGGACGAGCACCGACCCGCTCGTCGAGTTGACGGCAACCGGCACCTTCTCGGTCAGCCGCGTCGAGGGTGGTCCAGTGATCGCGATGTTCACCAGCGACGAGATCAACGCGATGATGGCGCCCGCATACGCTGCATCTGAAACGGTACTACCGGAGCTCTACGTGCTGCACAGCACCGATGGGGTGAGCTGGTCGAGGCAGCGAGTTGCCGATCTCGCCGGCGAACCCCGCATCGCCAGCGCCACGGCGTATCAGAGCGGCTCGCAGGTGATCGTCTCCGTCACCGTCGAATCGACCGATCCGACTGCTCCGGTCGGCACCTACGACCAGGTGATCCTCGTCGGCACGCCGCGCACCTGATATCGCGCTCAGGGCGTGGACGTGGGGAGGCGTTGCTCGCTGGTGAGGATGGGGGCGAACAGGTCGCCCAACTGTTCTACCCTGGCGAGCACGTCGGCCGTTTCGAAACGCAGATCGAGCGCACCGTCGGCACACCCGGCAACCTCGTCCCAGGTGACGGGCGTGCTCACCCATGGCCGCATCCTGGCGCGCATCGAGTACACGCCGATGGTGGTTTTATGACGGGCGTTTTGGCTCCAGTCGATGAAGATCCTGCCGGGCCGCACCGCTTTGGCCATCGTGGTGGTGACCCGCTTGGGATGCTGGCGTTCGAGCACCTGCCCGACGGCGAGAGCGAAGTCGCTCGCCGCGTCGTGCGTGCACGGGGTGTTCAGCGGCACGTACAGCTGCAATCCTTTCGAGCCCGATGTCTTGGCGAACGAATCCAGCCCGACCGACTCCAGCACCTCGCGTACCAGCAGGGCGATCTGGCAGCACTCGACGACAGTGGCCGGGGCGCCGGGATCGAAATCGAACACGACCGCCCGCGGCGAATCGAGGTCGGCGGCCAGAGCCATCGGCACGTGCAGTTCGAGCGCAGCAAGGTTCGCCGACCACACCAGCGACGCCGGTTCATCGAGGCGGCAGTACCCGATCGCGCCGTTGCGGTCGCCGGGCCCGAGCGCTGTTTCGACCCAGTCGGGCCGGTGCTTCGGGCACCGCTTTTCGAAGAATCCGGCCTTGTCGGCACCATCGGGGAAGCGCAGGAACGTGATGCATCGGCCCGCCAGGTGGGGCAGGATCACGGGGGCAATGCGGGCGTAGTAGTCGATCACCTCGGCCTTGGTCACCGCCGCCGCATCGTCGCTGCCGGGGTAGAGCACCTTGTCGAGGTTGGTCAGCTTCAGGTCACGTCCGCCGACCGAAACAGTGGTGGCCGGGCCGCTCACGCCGACTTACGGACCCGCTTGGGCTTTTCGGCCGTCCTGGATGTGGCTGGCGAATCCGGCTCGGTGTCCTCGTTCGGACCACCGGCAGGATGTCGCTGGCGGGCCGCCTTGGCCGCTTTCACGCTTGCTTCCAGCGCGGCCATCAAGTCGATCACCTTTGGCGCTTCGGCGGCCGGTGCGGGCAGCTCGAACTCCTCACCAGCAGCCTTGCGCTCGATCAGGTCGATCACACTTTCGCGGTACTCGTCGCGGTACTTGCCCGGCTCGAACTCGGCCGACAGCGATTCCACCAACGCCTCGGCCATCTTCACTTCCTTGGCGCTCACCTCGATGTCGGCCAGCTTGTCGAGTTCGTCGATCGTGTCGACCGCGACCACCTCGTCGGCGAACACCATCGTCGACATCAGCAGCGTGCCATCGACAGCGCGAATGGCCGCCACGTACTGCTTGTTGCGCATCACGAACCGCCCGATCGCCACCTTGCCTGCCTCCTCCATCGCCTTGGCCAGCAGCACGTACGGCTTCGGGGTCCTGTCGGGAGCGATGATGTAGGGCGTGTCGAAGTAGACCGGGTCGATCTCGGTGAGGTCGACGAACTCCTCGAGGTCGATGCTCTTGGTGGCGGAGGGAATGAACGGTTCGAGCTCGTCGTGATCGACCACGACGTAGCGGCCCTTGGTGATCTCGAAACCGCGCACGATGTTCTCGTCGGGCACCTCGTCGCCGGAGTCGGCCGACACCTTCTTGAGCTTGATCCGGCTCATCGTGCGCTCGTCGAGCTGGTTGAACGAGATGCTCTTCTTGCTCACCCCATGGAACAACTTGATCGGGATCGCGATGAGCCCAAAACTGATCGTTCCACTCCACACAGGCCTCGGCATGTTCACAGTTTGCCCGATCGGAGCGAAAACAAACAGACCAGGCGTCAGGGTCAGCAGTCGGGTCAGCCGCCGAGGACGAAATCGAACAATTCCTTCGAGACGCGGAACTCTTCCCATCGACGCTGCATCGGGTCAGGCAGACGGCAACCACGCCGGCCAACCGACACAAGGAGAACCCCATGTACGACGACACCGACTTCAGCGATTTCAGCTACCAACTGCAGGACCTGTCGAACGGCTTCTGGACCGAGTCGATCGATTTCAGCACCATGGCCGACGCAGCCTGGGTCGATGGCAACACCGGCTTGTACCAGGACTTCCAGAGCCTGTCGGAGAACGCCGAGACCTACTCGCAGCTGATGGAGGACGCCTCGTGGGATGCCTACTACGGCCCCGTCAACAGCGAGGGTTACACCGCCTTCGACGCAGCGCAGGGGTACACCAGCACCGACACCAGCTTCATCGAGCCCGCCAGCAGTGCCGGAAGCATGTCGATGATCAGCGACAACTCAGGGGCGAGCACCCTCTGATGTCGCCGCTGGACCGTCGGGCCGTCACGGCTCCACCGTGAAATCGTGGGAATCGGCGGCCTCGTTCCCCTCGGCATCGCTCACCGTCAGTGTGAGGGTGAACGTGCCCTCGACGTTCCACGTGCCCTGGAAGTAGTTGCCCGGATTCCAGTCGGGTGGGTCGGGTTGCACCTCACCGGTGAGCGACCAGGTTCCGTCGATCGCGTTCGGCGAATCGACGAACCAGGCCGCTTGCGCACCGAGCTTGACCGCCGTTGGCCCGCTGAGAGTGACGGTGAGTGCGCCTGTCTCGGCGGGCAGCGCTGTCCCCGATCCGCCTCGATCTCCCCCAATCGACCGTGCTGCGATCACCGCCGCTGCGCCCGCCAGCGTCACCACCGCGACCGCTGCGACCAGGACCCGCCGGCGTCGGCGGCTGCGGGCAAACCCTGCTGGCGGGTTGGCGGGCGGGTTGGCGGGCGGGGTGGATGGCGGGGCAGCATCGCTTGCATCGAGCCCTCGCTCGACCTCCTCCAACCACTGTTCAATGGTTTGCTGGCGGCCATCCGGATCCGTGTCCAACCCGCGCAGCACGACCGCAGTCAACGGTCCGGAGATGTTCACCGACAGCGGCCGTCCGGCATCGATCACCCCATTCGATACCCGTCGCACCGGATCGGGGGATTCTCCCGAGGCCAGTTGCGCCAGCAAGGCGCTCGCCGCGTAGATGTCGGTTCGGGTGTCGATCTTGGCGCCTGGCAAGGTCTGCTCGGGCGCCATGTACCCGGCCGTACCCCACGCCCACCGTGATACCCGAATCGAACGACAGATCCTTGGCCAGCCCCAGATCGCCCAACATCAACCGTTCCCCCGGCCGCACGACCGCAGTGTCCGCGGGGCCGGCGATCGAAGTCCCCCGCTTGCTCGCCGCTGTGTTTCGCGTGAGGAGCAGGTTGGACGGCTTGATGTCACGGTGCGCGATGCGGCGCTCGTGGAGCACTCCCAGCGCCGCCGCCAGCGCCCGCGCCGCAACCCGCAGATCTTCCACCCCCGGCCGCGCTCCGCGCTGCGTCATCTCGAGCGAACGTTGCTCGAGGGTGCCCTCGGTGGCGAAGTCCATCACCAGGTACGGCCGGCCGTCCTCGGTTTCGGCGATGTCGCGAATTTGCACGACATGCGGATCGTTGAGCGAACGCAGCAGGCGTGCCTCTTGCACGAACCGTCCGCGCACCTCTGGTTCCCACGACCAGCGATCGGAGAGCAACTTGACTGCCACCGCAACCGCCAAGCGGTCATCGTGGGCCAGATAGACCGTAGCGAAGTTGCCGGCACCCAGACGGCGATGCACAACGTATCGCCCCCCGCCGAACGACCTCGGCTCTCCAGGCGCAAGCGGTGTCTGCCACGCGCCGGACTCCCCCGCAGGCATGGAGTCGTTCATCGGATGCCGCACACAAGATGACTCAAGCGAGCGAGCCTCCGCTGCGGAACTGCTCCTGGACCCGATCGGCGATGTACTGGCGACCACGGCTGATACGCGTCCGCACGGTGTTGAGCGGGACGTTCAGGGCTTCGGCGATCGCCGCGTACTCCATGCCATCAACGTCGCACATCATCACCGGTTCACGAAACTTCGGGTCGAGCTCGTCGAGCGCCTGACGGATCATCGCCCGGCTCGCCACGATCGAGCTCATGTGGCGCACCTGCTCGGTCAACGCAGTCAAATCATCGCCCTCGGGCCGAGTGACGCGCTTGTTGCGCCGCAGCACCTGCAGTGCCTCGCGTTCGGCCACGCGGTACAGCCACGTGGTGAACCGGGATCGACGTTCAAAGGTGGGGATTGCGCGCGCCACCGACATCAGCGTGTTCTGCATCGCGTCTTCCACATCACCTTCGTCGATGAGCATCTTGCGCACCGCGGCGAGTGCCAGGCGGTGGCGGTCGATCATCTGCAACAAGAAATCGAGCGCCTCGCGATCGCCTCCTGCGGCATCATCGACGACATCTGCAAGCGCCACGTCGATTGCCGCGAAGTCGTTGCGCGACCTGGCCTCGGCGACGCTGCCATCGACTCGGCTTCTCATTCCGGCGTCAAGTGCCATCACCGCGTAAGCTACTCGGTCGCAGCCCACGGGGCGGAGGAACGAGGACGACAGGTGAGCTGGGCCATCGGCATTGACTTCGGCACCTCGCGTTCGGCTGGGGCGATCGGTGAGCTCGACCCCCGACGCCTCGCCCCCGATCCCACCACCGGGCGCGCCATGTCACCGATCGCCGCACCCACCGTTTCGCCGCTGGAAATGGAAGGAAACCGCTGGATCCCGTCGATGGTGCTGCTCACACCGGAGGGCGAAATCGTGGTGGGGGCCGCCGCCGACAACCTGGCCGGGGTGCATCCCGATCGCCTCGAACGCACACCCAAACGAGCACTCGGCACCAGCGCCCCAC
>JANNHO010000138.1:0-5181 GCA_031404435.1 Acidimicrobiaceae bacterium
GTCGGACCACAACCTCTGGATTCGTCGCAGGTTGGCGGCGACGGTGCTGGCCGGGGCAGCGCGGAGGGTGATGGGCGGTTCTTTGTCGGTGTTGACCGGCTGAGGATGTTGAGACCGACAAAGTTCGCCGGGCCGGGCCGGGCCGGGCCGGGCCGGTCGGGGGCGGTGTGAGCCTGCGGATGTGTGTCGGCTAGCGGATTGGGGACGGCCAGGGGAGGACGGGGTAGCGCAATCTGATCGCATCAATGGCTTCATCGGTGGCCAGGTTGGTGAGCGCGATCATCGACCCCGACTGCACGCGATAGCGGCCGAGGATCTGCGGCACGAGCAGCGCCCGGCCGCCCTCTGTGGCGAGACGCAACCACAGATCCCAGTCCTCCCAGCCGAACACGTCCTCGTCGTCGCGGTACCCGCCGAGGTGGCTCCAGGCATCGTGACGCCACATCGCCTGCGCGTCGATGTAGTTCGCTGCACACAGCCGTTCTACGTCCCACGCGACCGCGCTGCGAACGCCGCGGTGATCGCCGAAATCCTCGAGGATCGAGTAGGCCGCTGCCGCCTCGGGATCGTTGTGTAGCGCAACGGCGAGCTTGGCGAGCGCGGTCGGGTAGATCATGTTGTCGGCATCCATCACCATCACCAGCGGCGCCCGCGCATGATCGAAGCCGGTGTTGCGTGCCGCAGCGAGGCCCTCATTGGCGTCCTTGCCGAGCAGCAGCATCGGGATGTCCGAATGCTTGGCGAGGTAGCGCTGCACGACCGCTCGGCTGTCGTCGGTGGCGTGATCTTCCACCACGATCACCTCGAGTTTGACGCCGTCGGTGGCGACGATGCTGTCGAGGGTGGCTTCGACCACGTCGGCGTAGTTGTAGACGCTGACGACCACGCTTACCTCTGGCTGGGCCGCTGCCCACGCTGGTGTTTCCATCCGCTCGATCCGCTGCGCCGTGCCGTGACGGAGCATGCAGCGCAGGCCGTCGAGCGTGCGTAGCGCGGTGTTCTCGGCGAGCGCAACCCGCTTGGCATCGCGCTGCAACGCCTGGTACGGACGGAACGGGCCGAGCCTGACGGGTGGCACGACGCGGCTCACCCCGAGGCGCCACAGGCCACGCGTTGGGCGGCTGGTGGCGACGTGGTCGGCAAGGCGTGGCAACACCTGCTGTTCGAGCCGATCGAGGATCGGCCCGAGTGAACGGTCGAGCGCCAGGTCGACGCAGACCGCTTGCTTGGCCGCCGCGCTGATGCTGGCGAGCCGCTGCGGGTCGCCGAGTAAGTCATCGATCGTGTCGGCCATAGCGGCAGCGGATGTGTCGACGAAGTGCACGCCGGCCACAAGCGGATCGTGTACCTCGGACGGTTCGGTGATCACGACGCAGCCGTTGGCCATCGCCTCGATCATCCGGGCCCACTCGAAGTAGGCGGGTGCCGTCGTTCCTGCAGGGAGGTGCGCCGACCGGTCACGGTGCAGGTTGATCAACAGCTTCGACGAGCCGAGCAGCCGGTACTTGTCGGCACCGAACACCACGCCGGGCGTGGTCGCTGTGACCGGGCGGTCGAAGCGGAACAGTCGCATCTCGGCGTTGCGGCGGTACAGCCGGGGCGCGAGATCGGCGAGGATCGCGGCGCGGCGGTCGTCGAGACCGCCGAGGAACAACACATCAATGGCGCGCTCGGGCGATGCTTCGACTGTGAGCGACGGCACACCACCGAGAGGGAGATGGCTCGCCTGCACGCCAACCTGGCCGAGGGCGATCACGCTGTGCGGGTTGATGTCGAGTGCGTGCAGGCCGCGGCGGCAGGTATCGACGGAGAGGTGGAACCAGGGAGTGCCGGGCTGCTCGGTACACACGCACACACTCGCCGCCGCCGCACGCTGGAGATCGGCCGGCGACGCCGGGAACAGTTCGAAGAACTCGTGTGGGGCAACGACGAGGTTGATCGATCCGTCGGGACTCGGAAGTGAATCGTCGACGAGTGTCGCGACGCGGCCAGCGATCTGCGCGGCCTCGACGAGCCAGGAGGCGATGTCGCGCATGAAACCGTTGCCGGTCGGCGCGACGAACACCTTCACGTTCACCTTCACCTTCACCTTCAGCGGCACCGGCACCGGCGCCGTCATCGTGTCGACTTGATCAGCTTGTTCCGCAGGAGGCGCACGGCCTTGCGCGGCGCCCGACCGAGCTTGCGCACCCCGCGATGGACGACGCCGCGCTTGTCGGGATGGTGGCGCACGTCGCGCAGCATGCCCGTGACCAGCGCGTGTCGGCTCAGCGCGGCCGGCAGCGCCTCCGCAAGCGAGCGCACCTCGGCCCGGCGCACCAACGCTTCGGCGCTCAAAACCTCGATCTGCTCCTCGGCACGTTCCACGCGGCGGCGGAGCTCGGCATTCTCGGCCTCGAGGGGGTCCGGGGTGGCGGCAGGCATTGTGCAAAGATAGGCCCGCGATGAGGGACTTTCGGCGATGACGCAGCCCTATCCCATGCCCCTCGTGGTGATCGTGGTGCCAAACGGAACGTTGCGTCCCGAGCCCTTGGCGGCAGCGGTACGGCGCGTTCATCCGGACTGGGAGGTGTGCGCACTGTGGGCCGGCGACCCGCATCTGCGGCCGGTGCTCGCCGGCGGGCTCAAGTGGGTCGACGCAGGGCCGGCGACCGACGATCTCCATCCGGCGTGGCAGCGAACACTTGTGGCGCACGATGGCCTGCACGCGGAATGGGTTCGCATGCTCACCGTGGCCGCCCGGCTGTTGGAGGTATCGGCGCGGCCGGTGATCGCGTTGTGGGCCGGTGCGGTGGCGGTACTCGGCCCGATCGACGCGGTCCTCGCGGGTGACGCGACGGTGCCGGATGACGCGATGGCGGTGATCGTCCGACATGTGCGCGGGCCGATCCCTGGCGACGGCGCCGCACCGACCGAAGCCGATCGAGTGCAAGCGGGCAACAGTTCTCCCCACGTGATCGGCCTGTCCGAGTCGGCCGCGCCGCTGATCGAATGGCTGCTGCTGCGGATCACGGAATCGCCCGAGTGCTCGATCGGCACGTTGCTCGACCGGGCGTCCGATGTGTTCCCCATCGCGAGTTGCCATGATGCTGCGATCGGCGTTGGTCGGTGGCGGTGGGACACCACCGAGCCGCGCCTGGTCGACCTCGCCGAGTTCGATCCGGATCAACCATGGGTGCTTGACCTGAACGTCGGTGACCGCGCCCGCATCGATGTGATCGGTCACCCGGACCGTGTGCATGCGCTGGCGAGTGCGACCGGCCAACTTCTCGGCGACAGGCAGCCTGTGGTGTTGCCGGGTGGCATCATCATCGATCGTGCCATGCGTACGCTCGTGGCCGACGCGGTCGCTGACGCGGTTGTGCCGCCGCCGTGGACCGCCCCCGGTCCCTTCCGCGACTGGCTGCAGCCCCGCTACTGGTCGGAGCTGCATCGGGCCCGCCGCGACCTGGCCGTCGCGTTCGCGAACCCGCGATCGGTCGACGAAGCTGCGTTTCGAACCTGGAGTCGACGGGCGTTCATCGATGACGAAGTTTCGCTGCTCGTCGGCGTTCCCGGGTGGCACACCGACCACTGGTCGACCGCTGCGGAGCTGTCGCCCGACGGCATCAACCTCGTCGGCTACCACACCCGCGAATCGAGCCTCGGCGACGTGGTCCGGCGGATCCAAGCCGCCGTTGACGCAGCGGGGGTGAACGCAACACCTCTGGCCGTCCAGCGCACCGCCAGCCCCGAGCTGGCCGCCGGTCGAGCCACGGCCCACCGGATCACCCACACCGTCACCCTCGCCGTCGTCAACGCCGACCAGTTCCCGGCTTTGCAGATGGATCATCCGGAGCTGTTCGCCTCGGGGGCGCGCACGATCGGCTACTGGTTCTGGGAACTCGAACACGTTCCGGCACCGATGCGCGCCGCCATCGATCTCGTCGACGAGATCTGGGCGGGCTCGACGTTCGTGGCCGACGCGTTCGCCGCGGTGACCGATCGCCCCGTGCGCTGCGTGCCGATCCCGGTCCCACACCCAAGTGCCCGTATCCGCGATCGACCGTCGTTCGCACCGTTGCTGGGGCTCGATGGCCGGTTCGCGTTCGCTGTTGTTTTCGACCACTTCAGTGTGACCGAACGCAAGAACCCCGTCGGCGCGATCGAAGCCTTCAAGCTCGCGTTCCAGTCAGGCGAGGGTCCGGTCCTGGTGGTCAAATCGATGAACGCCGAGCGGCGGTGGCCGCAACACCAACGCGTCCTCGCCGCAGCCGATGGCCGGCCCGACGTGATCGTGTGGGATGAGCACCTGGATCGTGGCGATCACATGGCGTTCATCGGCTCTGTCGACGCGTTGGTGTCGTTGCATCGCAGCGAGGGGCTCGGGCTGCACCTTGCCGAGGCGATGTGGCTGGGGACGCCGGTGATCGCCACCCGGTACTCGGGCAACCTCGATTTCATGGATGACGAATGTTCCGTACTCATCAACGCGACGATGACCACCGTCGAACATGGCGAGGGTGTGTATCCGCCAGAGGCGTACTGGGCTGATCCCGATCTGGAGCTGGCTGCGGCGGCGATGCGTCGGCTGGTCTCGGAGCCGCGGTGGGCCGCCGAACTCTCCGCTGCCGCACTGCAGCGGATGCAGCAGCAGCCGACGCTTGCCGAGACCGGCAGTCTCATCGCCGAACTGCTCGGTGTGCGGGTGGCAAGCTAACGCCATGGCAGGTTTGCGTGCACAGCTCAGTTGGATGGTCAGGGGCCAGGCGCACACGGCCGCCGCGTTGCAGACCCTGTCTGTCGACCTCCGCGAGTTGCAAGCCAAAGTCGCCTCGCTTGATGCCGCTCTCGCTGACATTGGGCGAGGGCAGGCCGCGCTCGGCGCACGTCAACTCGATGAGTTCGACAGGATCCGCGTCGCCGTCGCCGTCGCCACCGACGACCTCACCGCCCGGGTCAACGCCGTCCACGAACAGCTGCGGAGCCGAACGTGACGCCCCCACCAGACAGCGAAACACCCGAAGCCCGTATCGCCCGGTGGACCGAGCGCGATGCTGCCATCGGGCTCGAGGCCGAACTCGTCCAAGTCCGCGCAACGGTTGCCGATCGCGACACCCAGATCGCCACATTGCGGGAACGATGCGATCAACTCGCCAACCGTGTCGTGCAGCTCGAGATCGAACGTGATGCGCTGCGTCA
>JANNHO010000139.1:0-2733 GCA_031404435.1 Acidimicrobiaceae bacterium
GATCGAGCGCGTCGTAGAGTCGGTTGTTCTTCACGTGCCTGGCGAGCACAGCTTGTTTCTTGCCGGACGCGATCGTGCGTGGTGATGTCCCGGCATAGTTCCGGCGAGACTTAGAGTCGGCGTAGCGGTCGGGGTCGTCTCCGAACTCGCCGAGCACCCGGGCGCTGAGGACCACACCAAAACCTGGCAGGGAACGGTAGATCGCAGCGTCCGGGTGTGCACTAAAACGGGTCGACAGGGTGGTCTCGAGGAGGTCGAGTTGCCGGTTGATCTCGCTGATGAGTGCGACCATCGCGGTCGTGGTCGCGGCAAACGCGTCAGCCACCGCATCAGGCTGGCGGAGCTGACCAGCACGGAGCACGGTTTGGATCGCGGTGGCGCGTTGTTCGATGTTGCGTTGCCGCCCGGCGCGTCGCAGTACTGATTGGAGCTGGTTGAGACTCAACCCGGCACCCTCGCCAGGTGTCGGTGCTTTCATCATCACGGCGAGGCAATCGCGTTCGCCCAGGTCATCGAATGCTTCCAGGATCGCCGGGTAGTACTCGCGTAACGCCGAACGCAACATGTTGGTGTGCCTGGTGCGGGTCCACACCAACGTCTGATGACCTCGGGCGACGATCCGGATCGCCTCAGCCTCGGGGGTGTCACCAGCGACTTGACGGTGGTTGTGACGGTCAGTGCGCACCAGATCGGCGAGCATTTTGGCGTCACCCGAATCGGACTTGGCGCCGGCCACGTTGTGACGGTCCCGATAGCGAGACGCGGCGAGCGGATTAATCGCGTACACCTGATAGCCAGCTGCGACCAGCGCAGTGACCCACAACCCTCGGTCGGTTTCGATCCCCACAATCACCTCGCCCGCGTCGTCGGCGAACTCGGCAACAAGCTCGTGGAACGAACGGATCCCGGCTACTCCTTCGGGGAGTCGACGGGCGGCAAATTTCTTGCCGTCGTCGTTCATCAGATGGACGTCATGATGGTCCTCAGCCCAATCATCACCCACAAAGATCCTCATTTGTTGGCTCCTCGCTGTCGGTTGTGAACGAGCCGAAGGACCCCCGGCGGCGACCTAATGGATCAGTGCTCAACGGCACGCCACCCCATAAGCGCAACAGGCATCCCCAACAACTGGCCGGGGCACGGTCTAACCCTAGGAATCAAGATTCCAGCGAACGAAAGTGCTCACCGGCCAGCGGCTCGGAACCAGCCTCTCACGACCGGTCAACACCCATTGCGGTCGATCAGACCGGTGATGTGCCGAGGAGGCTCTCGGCATCGAACTCCGTCGTGGGCGAGTCACGCACGACACGGCCGCGCCGGAGGACCACGATGCGATCGGTCACCTGCAGCACATGCGGGAGCGTGTACGAGATGAACACGACGCCGAGGCCATTTTCCTTGGCCCTGCAACACCTCACCGGCCTGGCGCGCACCGAGGTGGTTGGTCGGCTCGTCGAGGATGATCACCTTCTTGGCCCACGACACGGCCCGGCCGATTGCAACCGCTTGCCGCTGGCCACCGGAGAGCTGCGAGACGGCTCTGCCTGCCGAGGCGACCGCGATCCCGACACGGTCGAGTTCGGCTGCGGCGCGCTGATCCATCGCCTTCTGATCAAGGAAGCCCAGCTTGCCGAGCAGCCCAGGCTTGAACAGCTCCCGACCGAGGAACACGTTGGCCCCAACCGACAGATCCGGCGCAAGGCCAGCGTCTTGGTACAGCGTCTCGATGCCGGCCTCGAGGGCCTCACGGGGCGAACGCCACCGGCGCTCGGCCCCGTCCAAGATCATCGTGCCGCTGTCGGGGGAATGGACACCGGAAAGGCACTTGACGAGCGTCGACTTGCCGGCCCCGTTGTCACCCACAAGACCGACGACTTCGCCGGCATGGAATTGTCATGCTGACGTCTTCCAACGCCACGACGTGGCCGTAGTGCTTGGAGATGTTGCGGGCTTCGTAGAGCGGGGTCATGATGCTTTCCTTCCGGAGTTGCCGATGAGTCCTTGCAACGCACCGGCCGCGCCGATGAGCACGCCGACCGCGACCAGACGCCATGACGGCTCGACGTAAAGATGAGCCCACTCGCGAGCGTCGAGATGACGAGCGCACCGAGTGCGGTGCCGGTGATCCGTCCCACCCCGCCCGACACGGCCACACCGCCGATAACAACCGCAGCGATCGAGTCGAGTTCGCGCCCGATACCCGTTGAAGGCGACCCGGTCCCGAGTCGCAGGTAGTAGAACATCGTCGCAAGCCCTGCGAAGAACCCCGACAGGACATACTCCTTGACGATGTGGCGACGCACGTTGATGACTGCTGAGCGCGCCGCAAAATTCGTTCGAACCGATTGCGAACGTGCACCGGCAGAAGCGGGTGAGGTGGAGCACCAGCCCGGCAACAATGACGACGGCCGCTCAGGAAACGCCTTCGGGGGGCGGGAAGTCGGGGCCGAGGCAGAGTGTGTTGCGACGTCGCGCAGCGACCTTCGTGTTCGCCCGGCCACGGGCTGTCAGTGATCTCGTGCCGACAGCCTCGCAGAGGACCCAGGCGCTTCCGAACAAAGGGATCAGATGGGCTTGAGGCTGCCCGCGAGGAAGACCAGCCACGGGGCCTTGTAACCCAGGCGAACGACCTGGCCGGGCGACACGGTGACGGTTGTGACTCCCTTGCCGGCTTCTTTCAGTATCAGATAGGGGAAGTGGACCTGCACGTGGTGCTCGCCGGGCGTGGCCGGG
>JANNHO010000140.1:0-12041 GCA_031404435.1 Acidimicrobiaceae bacterium
GCGAAAAAGCAGGAACTAGGCATCACGGCGCTGTGGTCTGGCGCGCTGCCGAGTTACATCGATGTTCGCAAAGAGTTTGTACCACCGCGAAAACTGGCAGATCCGCCTCCTCGCCAACGCCAACGCAGAGTTCATCACCCCCGACGGCCGCACCCTCATCTCCACACCACACGGCCAACCAACCATCCGCGCCGCCTGAACCAGGACTGCACAAGACGGTTCGGGCCAACTGCTGCTCCCGCGCGTTCGAGGGTCCCCGCGCCGTGGTCGAGGTGTCGTCATCGAGGTGTCGTCCATCGAGACGTCGCGCCCGTCGACTATGCGGACCGCCCCGCCACAAAGTTCTCGACTCACGGTGGCCGGCGACAGCAATGCGTGCATGGCTGGGGATCGGTGGAGTGGGCCTGTTCGACCAGATCGGTTGCCGGCGCAGAGTAGGACGCGGAGCCGATGTGCTCGAAGTTCTCGAAGCCTCGCCCGCAACGCTTGACCTCCTTCACGAGAAGGTTCAGGCCTCGGTAGGTCCGTTCGATGCGCCGGTTGTGTGGTGGGCGAGGATCTCGGTGCGCCACCGTTTCAGGGTGTCGCCGAGCGAGCGGATCTCGGGCACCAAGTCGGCCTGACAGTCGGCGATGGTCTTGTCGCGCAGCACCGCGCCGAGCCGTCGGGCAGGTACACGTCACGAACGGCTTGTTATCCGCCAACTACGCGCCGACCAACTCGTCGTTCGGGTCGCCAGCACGCAGACCGAGCAGCATCCGATCCGCGCCGCCTTGGGTGACGCGTTCGGAGCCGGCGAGGAAGATCTTGCGGATGCTGAACAACGCATCTCATTTGCGTCCGCGATGGCCGAGCTGTTCGTTCTGCACTCGCCGGCGCACGCCCGACGTCTGCTGCCATATCACGAAGGTGACGGGCCAAGACCCACAGCGTCACACGCCGGCACACCGCGGCGGCCGGCTAACCGGCTGAAGTGGCGCCCCGTTTCGCAATGATGGCGGGAATGCGCGAAACCGAACCTAGTGGGCCGCACTCCAGCCTGCTGTTGCACCGCTCCCAGACTCCGAACGGCAACGCTTCTTCCGGATTCGAGAGTACATGGACGGGCCGTGAGTTCAGATCTGAGTACCAGCAACGCTGATGTTCACATCAGGGTGCTTCCCAATAGCCGATCGGAGGGATCGCCGTGCCGGTGAGCCTATCCGGGTTCGTGTCATCGCAGTCGCTGGGCGGCAATGAAGGCTGGCCGGAAGCTCGTCGGTAAGTTAGGCTCGACGCTATACATCCACGGTTCGACGGGTGCTCAGCACCGAAATGGGGAGCAGTGAAGGGAGTCGCGGGTCTCGTGGTGACGATCACCGATCCTGGCGCTGTCGTTGTGGTCGCCCCGGCCGGCGACATGGACATCGAGTCTCGGTCTGCCTGGGAACCGGCGATCGACAAGGCGTGCAGCACCGCTGGCAACACGATCGTTGTCGATCTTGCTGCCGTGGCGTTCATGGACTCATCCGGTTTGAATATGCTGTTTCACGCCCAACAACTCGCCACCAAGCACAACCTGACACTGCGAATCACCAACCCGCCAACGCAGGTCATTCGGCTGTTCAAGGTCACCGGGCTCGTCGGCCACTTCGGGCTCAACGGAGACTGATGCTGCCCGCCGGTAGGTGCCAGCTGATCAAGCGATGCTCTGGACCTAGCGCCGACCAACATTGGAGGCATCGCCTGGTGGAGCCAGACGACGGCGTCTCACCACCCATGGCGAACCCTGCAGTGGAAGGCCGGTCGACGGAGTCCCGATGACTGGAACCGTAGGTGGAATGGGGGGAGACGACGCAGCAGCGGCGACCTCCGGTGTGGAGGCCCTTCGGTGGTTGGGAGTCGTCGATGTTCTACATGAGGCGATCGTTGCCGCGGACTCGACAAACGTGATCCTGTACTTGAATCGCGCTGCGGAGACATTGCTCGGCTGGAACTCGGCTGACCTCGTGGGGCAACCACTGACGATGATCATGCCCGAGCGGTTCAGGGCTCAGCATCAAGCCGGTTTCACTAGATTCGTCACGACGGGGGAGGTCGCCGTCATGGGACGGCCATTGCAGGTACCGGCGCAACGTGGCGACGGCACCGAGATCGATGTCGAGCTAGTTGTGACTACAGCCCAGCTACCGGGCGGTGCTGTCGTTCTTGGGTTGTTTCGCGACATGTCCGAGCGGGTCGAACTCGAAGGTGGCGGGGACCTTGCCGAAGTGCTCGTGGCTGCGCTCGCCGAAGCTGGTTCTCTCGCGGAAGCTATACCAAGAATCCTCGAAGGTCTCGGCGAATCACTAAACTGGGACCTGGTTCAGCTCTGGCTGGTCGAGCTGGACGTGACCTCGCTTCGCCGACGCGCAGCGTGGGCTCGAAAACCCGCCCGGACAGCGGCGTTCGCTGGCGATACCTCAGACACGCTCCAGCGCGGGGTGGGTTTGCCTGGGCATGTATGGGCGTCCGCAGCACCGGCGTGGATCGAAGATGTCGCCGTCGCGCCGGGATTTCCACCTGCAGCTACCACCGTTGCCAGTGGTCTTCACGCAGCATTCGCCTTCCCGCTGACGTGTGACGGACGCGTCGTCGGCGTAATTGAGATGTTCTCGGCACAAGCCCACGGCGTCAGTGCGGCTCTCACCAAGCACGTTACGGCTCTCGGTGGGCGCCTCGGCGAATTTATCGAACGACGACTCGGAGAAGAAGACCGCCTTGCGCTCTTCGAACTGGAGCGCCGAACGCGAGCGCAGGCGGACAGGGCACGAGCGCGCCTGGCATTCCTCTCGGAGGCCTCGAAGTTACTGAGTCGAAGTTTGGATTTCGAGGTCACGCTCGCGCAGGTGGCCTCGCTTGCCGCTCCCGCACTGGGAAACTGGTGCGTCATCCACCTTGTTGTCAACCAGGAACTGACCGTGGTGGCTGCAGCCCACGCTGATCCTACAAAGGTTGCTGCGCTCAAGGCGGCCCACGAAGAGTACCCGGTCGACCTTGCGGCTGCGGGGGGTGTTGTCCAGGCCATGACAACAGGCACCATCGTCCGTCACGAACAAGTATCAGGCGATGTGCTCCAAGCCATCGCCCAGGACGACCGCCACCTGTCCCTGCTCCGCCAAATCGAGTTCGGATCCATCATCACTGTCCCGCTGCAGATCCACGACCGCCGATTCGGCACGATCACGGTGGCCACGAATCGCTCGCACGACCTTTCAGATGACACTGTCAACACGGTCGTGGAGTTGTCACATCGCGCCGCAATGGCGATCGACAATGCATGGCTGCATCGAGACCTTCAACTTCAAGCCGCATTGCTGCGAACACGAGGAGAGGCGGGCCTCGAGGGACAACTCGTTGTCGCACCGAACGGCGACATGATCTCCCACAACCGCCGCTTTGCCGAGATGTGGAGCCTGTCTGCCGCCGTGCTCAACGTCCACTCTGACGATGAGGCCCTGACTGCCGCCGCCCAACAAGTTGTCGATCCTCAAGGTTTCCGCGATCGCGTTGAGCACCTCTACGCGTCCAGGGCTGCGAGTCGCGACGAGGTGCTGCTGCGCGACGGCCGGGTCTTCGACCGTGTCGGTGCACCACTCTACGAGTACGGTACCTACCTGGGATACGGGTGGTATTTCCGTGACGTCACCGAACACAAAAAGATCGAGGGTGACCTCGCAGCCGCAGCAGCCACCTCAGCGGCCCTCGCACACACATTGCAGCAAAGCCTTCTCCCACCTTCGCTGCCGAACATCCCAGGCCTGCAGCTCGCCGCACGCTACGTGCCATCGAGCGGACTCGACGTCGGCGGAGACTTCTACGATGTCTTTCCACTCGGTCGCGGAGCCTGGGGCCTGGTCGTTGGCGACGTCTGCGGTCACGGCGCCGAAGCAGCCGCCGTCACCTCCTTCGCCCGGTACACCCTAAGAGCGACCGCCGCCCAAACCCGTTCCCCGGCGCGCGCCCTGCGACTGCTCAACGACGCGATGCTCCGCCAAGACATCGACGCGCAAGCACACCGGTTCGTCACCGTCGCCAACGCGCGCGTGACAGTTCGCCAAGAATCGGTACGCGTAACTCTCGCCATTGGGGGGCACCCGCTCCCAATCGTGCGGCGCGCTTCCGGTGCGACCACGCTGGTCGGCAGACATGGCACGCTCCTGGGCATTCTCGACCACGTCGACATCCACGACGTTGAGCTATCACTTGAGCCAGGAGACTGCATGGTCATCGTCACCGACGGCGTCCTCGAGGCTCGACACAACGATGTTCAATTCGGCCAAGCGCGTCTCCTTGACCTCATCCAAGACAGTCACGGGCTGTCTGCGGACGAACTGGCTGATGCGATCACCACCGCAGTGAACACCTATGCGAACGGGGCGTGTGACGACGATATCGCCGTCCTCATCATGGCAGTTTCATGACGGGGACCGTTGGAGTTGGACTGCGTGCCTGACGACGGACGGAAGCGCTTGTGAGGGCTACGTAGCCGGGCCTGACTCGACGACGGTCCTTGCCCCTGTGCGTGAAAATCGCACGAGTCTGTTGAAATGGCATGAGTCCCGCGGAATTGGTGGGCTTTCGGGGGTCAACCGTCGGGTGAGTTGTCGGCGTGATTCTTTGTGTTCCGCAAACCAGCGCCGCCTGAACCAGAACTGCACAAGCCGGTTCGGTCCAACTGCTGCTCACGGTGGCCGGCGACTGAAACGATGGGGCTGGGCGCTCCTGGTTCGGGTCAGTTCTTGAACAGGAAGGCTTCGTCTTCGGAGCTGAACAGCAGGGTCAGTTCGCCGGCGAGCACGGGGTGCTTGGCGAGTTGCGGATCGGGATCGACGATTGCGAACGCAGTTTCTCGGGCGTGCACGACGAGTTCGCGATCACGCCTCAACGATGCGAGCCGCAGGTCGCTGCGGCCCTTTTGCGCGGTGTTCATGATCGTGCCCTCACCACGCAGGTCGAGGTCCACCTCGGCTAACGCGAAACCGTCGGTGGTGGCCACCAACGCCTCGACCCGCGGGTTCGAGGCGGGACCATCGGGGTTGGGTTCGGTCACCAGCCAACACCGCGAGGCGTGCTCCCCGCGGCCGACCCGACCGCGGAGCTGATGCAACTGGGCGATGCCGAAACGGTCGGCATCGAGGATCACCATCACCGTCGCGTTCGGCACGTCGACACCGACCTCGATCACCGTGGTCGCGACCAGCACATCGGTCTGACCTTGGCGGAACCGGTCCATCACGGCTTCCTTCTCCGCCGACGGCATCCGCCCGTGCAACAGCGCGAGCCGCAGCCCGTACAGCTCGCCGCCGGACAGTTCCTCGAACGTCTCCTCCGCGCTCTTCAATTCGAGCTTCTCGCTCTCACCGATCAGCGGGCACACCACATACGCCTGACGGCCGGCCTTGACCTCGGCACGCACATCGGCCCATACCGTCGCCTCGTCGAGCGGGCCGTTCGACCAGTGCGTGATGATCGGTGTGCGCCCTGGCGGGAGCTCGTCGAGCACGCTCACATCGAGGTCGCCGTACACCGTCATCGCCGCGGTCCGCGGGATTGGCGTGGCCGTCATCACCAAGACATCCGGCACCGCTCCCCCGGCCGCTTTTTCGCGCAGTGCAGCGCGCTGCTCGACCCCGAATCGGTGCTGCTCGTCGATCACCACCACACCGAGGCTGTCGAACGCGACCGCTTCCTGGATGAGCGCGTGGGTGCCGATGGCGATGTCGACACCCCCGTCGGCCAGGCCGGCGAGCACGTCGCGCCGATCGGCCCCGGTGATGCGGTTGGTGAGCAACTCGACCCGCAACGGCCGGTCGCCAAACAGGTTGGCGGGATCGGGAACCGTGACCCCTGCCAGCAGCCGGCGCACCCCCGCGGCGTGCTGCTCGGCGAGCACCTCAGTCGGTGCCATCAACGCGCCCTGGTGCCCGCCCTGCACGGCGGTGAGCATTGCGCTGACGGCAACGAGCGTCTTGCCCGACCCCACATCCCCTTGCAGCAGGCGGTGCATCGGGTGCACGCCGGCGAGGTCGGCTTCAATCTCGGCGATCACCCGTTGCTGCGCGCCGGTGAGCTCGTAAGGCAACGCGGCGCGGAGACGACCGACGAGCTCTCCGTCGAGGACGTGGCGAATGCCTTTCGATTCGCGTTCGATCGCTCGCTTGCGCATCACCAACATCGTCTGCACGCGCAACAGTTCATCGAAGGCCAACCTCCGCCGGGCGCGCGCCTGATCGGCCATCGTTTCTGGCAGATGGATGAGCCGCAGCGCGTCGGTGCGGTCGAGCAGGCCGAGGCTGCGCTGCACATCCCACGGAACGGGGTCGGCGATACCGCGAGCGGTGCAGCGCTCGAGCGCGTTCTCGACGAACCCCGCAATCTCCCACGTGGTGAGCGCCACCTTCTCGCTCTGGGGATAGATCGGCACGATTCGGCCAGTCCGGTCCCCGATCAGATCGACGACCGGGTTGGTCATCTGCAGGCCGCCGCGGAAGACATCGGGCTTGCCGAACAATGAGATGTTCAGCCCTTCCTGAAGCTGCTTCTCACGCCACGGCTGGTTGAAGAACACCACTGTCAAACGGCCGCTACCGTCGCCCACCACAGCTGTCACCATCGTCTTGCGGTTCTTCGTGATCCGCTTGACGACCGAGCGCACCGCAACCAGCACCATCGCCTCCTGCCCGGCAACCAGGTCGCCGACCCTGGCTTCGTTCGTGCGATCGACCCAGCGTCGCGGGTAAAAGGTGAGCAGGTCGTACACCGAACGGATGCCGAACTCCTGCAGCGAACTCAGCTTTCGCTCGCCAACACCACGCAAACGGTCGACGCCGATCGAGTCGAGTTCGCGCAAGGTAAGCGGAGCATCCGCTGCGGTCATGTCACTCCACCCCGAACAGGTACGGGTACAGCGGCTGACCGCCGTGGTGCACCTCCACCTGCAGTTCGGGGTACTCCTCGGCCAGCCAGCTCAGCACCTCATCGGTGTCGGTGCGCCCCGCCTGCTTGCCGATGATGACCGTGACGATCTCGCGTTCCGGTGTGATCAGCTGCGCCAGGAGTTGCTTCGCCGCGGTAGGCGCTGTATCGGCCACCGCGACGATCCCGTCACCGCGAACGATGCCGATCCAGTCCCCGGTCACGATCACACCCGTCGGGCCAGTGGTGTCGCGGACCGCCTGGGTGACCTCGCCGGCGGCAACAGAGTCGGCTGCCTCACGCATCTCCGCCGCATTTGCCGCAGCGTCCATTTCGGGGTCATACAACACCAGTGCAGCAAGGGCTTCGGGCATCGACCGGGTCGGCACGACGATGACACGCTTGGCCGTCAGCGAATCGAGTTGTTCGGCCACCGCGATGATGTTGCCGTTGTTCGGCAGCACCACCACCTCATCGGAGTTGACCGCCTCGACCGCGGCGAGCAACTCCGCCGTCGACGGATTGAGCGTCTGCCCACCGGTGACCACACCCTGCACACCGAGGTTGCCGAACAGCTCGACCAATCCGTCGCCGCTGGCCACCGCCACCACGGCACACATGACATGCGGCAGCGACGGCGACGAGCCGGTGAACGGTCGGTGCGCCTCCACCATCGCCAACTCCCGCTGGGCATGTTCGTGGGCGACCTCTTCGAACAGGTCGCTCACCCGGATCTGGCGGGGCCGACCATCCAGATCGAGCGCAACCTCGATCGCCGCGCCAACATCGTTGGTGTGCACGTGGCAGTTCCACAGCCCGTCGCCGCCGACCACCACGATCGAATCGCCGATCTCACCCCAGCCGTACTTGAAGTCGTTGATCCGGGTGTCGTCGAGGTTCAGGAAGTACATCACCTCATAGCGCAAATCGGCCACGTCGAAACCCGTACCCGAAGCCGTACCCGTACTGGCCCCGGTACCGGTACCGGTTGCGCCGTCCGACGCACCGCTGTCGTCGGGTTGGGGCAGCGGCTCGTCGACGACAACGTGGAGCGCAGCGTCGAGCATCAGCAAGAACCCGGCACCTCCGGCATCGACGACGCCGGCCTCGCGCAGCGCCGGCAACATCTCCGGCGTGAGCGCCAGCGCGTCGCCGGCGCCGGCACGCGCTGCCGCGACCACATCCGCCAACGGCGCATGGCCAACGACCAGCGCGGCCTCGGCGGACGCGCGGACTACCGTGAGAATCGTGCCCTCCACCGGTCGCAGCACCGCCTCGTACGCTGCCGCCGACGCGGCAGACAAAGCTGCGGCAAACGTCGGACCATCGAGAGCGTCCCCTGCAGCGCCGACGTCGCGCAGCACCGAGACGAACCCGCGCAGCGTCTGGCTGACGATGACGCCGCTGTTGCCCCTTGCTCCCATCAGCGAGCCGTGGCTGATCGCCGTGCATATCGCCGCAAGATCATTCGCGCCATCGGACGCCGCAGCGTCGATCTCGGCGACGACCGCACCGAGCGTACGAGACATGTTCGTTCCGGTATCGCCGTCGGGTACCGGATACACGTTCAGCCGGTTCAGCCTCCCGGCATGCAGAACGAGCAGATCCCGGAAGGTGACGATGATGCAGCGAAGAGCGTCGGCAGACAGCGTGTCGAGCGTGGGCACCGCATCACTGTACGGACTCCCGCTCGACGGGATAGGGCTATCAACTCAAACGATGCAATCGGGCCGGGGATGGCTGGGGAACCCGTCATCGCCGCTGATATCGTTTTCTGACTCTCACGGCATCAGTCGCTTAGCGACGCCGCGGGACAGCATCGATCGAAAGCAGGCGTTGTCATGGCAGCAGTATGTGAAGTGTGCGGCAAGGGTCCGTCGTGGGGCATGTCGGTGTCACACTCGCACCGGCGTACGAAGCGGCGCTGGAGCCCGAACATCCAACGCGTACGCGCACTCGTCGGCGGGACGCCGAAGCGGCTCCATGTGTGCACCGGCTGCATCAAGAGCGGCAAAGTGGTCAAGGTCAGCAAAGTCGCCAAGGTGGGCTGAAACCTGTGCAAGGCGTGATCAAGTCCTATGACCCGTCAACGGGTACTGGTGTGGTCATGCGCGATACCGACCTCGGCGACTTCGATCTTGCCGCCGACGCGCTTGTCGGCTCGGTTTTCCGCATGCTCCGACAGGGGCAACGCGTGGTCTTTGACCTTGACGACAAAAATCGGGCCTCACGGCTCCGCCTCGGTAGCGAGGTCGACATGGGAACGCCCGGCCAGTAGGCCGGGCGTTTGTTTATTACCGAGACAAACTCTCTTCTCCTCCAACCCCAACCGTTCCGGCGCCCCAATCACGCGTCGCACAAAGGAGCAGTCACTCGATGAGTGCCACCACGAGCAACACCCGGCTCCAGCAATGGGTCGACGACTGGGCAGCGGTACTGCAGCCCGACGAGGTCCATTGGTGTGACGGCAGCGCCGACGAGTACGACCAGTTGTGTCGAGCGCTCGTCGATGCGGGCACGTTCACCGAACTCGATCAAGCCAAGCGGCCCAACAGCTACTGGGCCCACAGCGACCCGGGCGACGTCGCTCGCGTCGAGGACCGCACGTTCATCTGCAGCGAGCACGAAGCCGACGCCGGCCCCAACAACAACTGGCGCGATCCGGCCGAGATGCGCGCGGAGATGATGCGTCTGTACACCGGGGCGATGCGCGGCCGCACGATGTACGTGGTGCCGTTCAGCATGGGCCCACTCGGTTCGGCCATCGCCCACATCGGCGTGCAACTCAGCGACTCGGCATACGTGGCAACGAACATGCGGATCATGACTCGGATGGGCCAGGAGGCCCTGGACGTGCTCGGCGACAGCCAGTGGGTTCCGTGCGTGCACTCGGTTGGCGCACCACTGGAACCTGGCGAAGCCGACGTCGCATGGCCGTGCAACCCCGACAACAAGTACATCGTCCACTTTCCCGAGACCCGCGAGATCATGAGCTTCGGATCCGGTTATGGCGGCAACGCCCTGCTCGGCAAGAAGTGCTTCGCACTGCGGATCGCCTCGGTGATGGCCCGCGACGACGGCTGGCTGGCCGAGCACATGCTTATCCTCAAGCTCACCAATCCCGCCGGTGACCACAAGTACGTTGCCGCTGCGTTCCCCTCGGCGTGCGGCAAGACCAACCTGGCGATGCTCGTGCCGACGATCCCGGGGTGGAAGGCCGAGACGATCGGCGACGACATCTGCTGGATGAAGTTCGGCGACGACGGCCGCCTCTACGCGATCAATCCCGAAGCCGGCTTCTTCGGTGTCGCTCCCGGGACCGGTTACGACACCAACGCAAACGCGATGGAGACCCTGTGGGGCAACTCGATCTACACCAACACTGCGCTCACCGACGACGGTGATGTGTGGTGGGAGGGCATGAGCGCCAGTGCGCCCCCGCACGCCACCGACTGGCGCGGCAACGAGTGGACACCGGCCAGCGACACTCCGGCGGCCCATCCCAACGCCCGTTTCACCGCACCGGCGTCGCAGTGCCCGTCGATCGCTCCCGAATGGGAAGATCCCGCTGGCGTCCCGATCTCGGCCATCCTGTTCGGCGGCCGCCGGCGCACCACGGTTCCGTTGGTGACGCAGGCCACGAACTGGGAACACGGTGTGTTCCTCGGCTCGATCATGGCCAGCGAAACCACCGCCGCCCAGCAGGGTGCAGTCGGCAACCTGCGCTTCGACCCGATGGCCATGCTGCCGTTCTGCGGGTACAACATGGGCGATTACTTCGCCCACTGGCTCACCATCGGCAAGCACACCGAGGCCGGCAACCTACCCAAGATCTTCTTCGTCAACTGGTTCCGCCGTGACGACGAAGGCCGCTTCATCTGGCCTGGTTACGGCGAGAACAGCCGGGTGCTGAAGTGGGTGTTCGAACGTGTCGACGGCACTGCCGACGCGGTCGAGACCCCGATCGGCCTGGTACCGTCGCCAGGCGCGCTCGATGTGACCGGCCTCGACGTGTCCGCCGACGACATGGCCACGCTGCTCGAGGTCGACGCCGCTGGCTGGAAAGCTGCCGTCCCGCAGATCCGCGCCCACTACGCCCAGTTCGGCGACAAGCTCCCCGCCACCTTGTCCCTCGCTCTCGACGAACTCGACGCCAAGCTCACCACCGCCTGAACCGAGTTCGTGCACCGCGGCGAGCCACCGTCAGCGGAGGATGTGGCTGAGCATCATGGCGCGGATGCCGAGACCCATCACGAACAGGCCACCAAATCCATACAACAGGTAGATGTTGTGGCGAAGCTGTTGGCGGTAGGAGTAGATGATCGCCACGGCGACGATGGCGACGAAACCGTAGAACGCATGGAATCTCGGCAGCGCCACACCACTGCGGCGCACCAGCCACACACCGAGGATCACCTGAACGAACACGGTCAACTGCGCAACGCCGGTGCACCACCACAGCTCACGGCGGCGCAACACGGTAAAGCGGTGGGCGGCCAGCGCCCACGACCCCACGACCGCGTTGGACAGGATCGGCACCCACGAGAAATCCTGGTGCACATCGCGCAGCGTCACGAGGCCCTGCCGTCAGTCGGCGCAGGCCGTGCCACCGACGACGGCGCGGACCAGATCCGTATCGGCGGTTCCACTGAGGAAGCCGGTCACACCTTCGGGAACGGCGAACTCTGCCGCAGCCGAGGTGTCGTCCTGATACAGCTCGACATTGGGGTAGGTGAAGCGCAGTTCGCCGACGGTCGAGCCGACGCCGATACCTTCCGGCGTCCGCATCCCTGCAGGTTGGACCGACGACCCGAGCGGTGGGCCGATCACGTAACTGAAGAAGTGTCGGCGCCCAGGCTGAACAGGAGTGTCATCGCTGAACAACATCGTGAGATCACCCCACGTGACAGTCCGCGCCTCGTTGCCAGGACACACTCCGAACAGCGTGACCGGGTCCGCCCATCCGCTATCGGCAGTCGGCTTGCCGAGGATCGAGGTGACGTAGGCGACCACCTCGGTCGCCCGTGCCTCCAGGTAGAGTTCGATACACCTTGTTGGGCCAATAGCGGTATTTCAGCCCATTGCCAGGCAGCCACATGCCGAAG
>JANNHO010000141.1:0-4157 GCA_031404435.1 Acidimicrobiaceae bacterium
CGCGGTTGGTCACGCGGGAACTGAACCGGGTGAAGGAGCACTATCGCGAGGTGATCGACGCGACCGACGACGGGGCTGCGCTCGCGGCCACGATGCCGGGAGAGCTCGAGCAGTCGCTGCACGGCGCATGGAACGAGCTGGTGCAGGCGATCAACCGCGATTTCCGCTCGACGCTTGGCGCGTTGCTGGAAGAGTTCGGTACCGAGGGTATGGACGCCGTGCTCGGCGAGTTCGAGATGCCCGACGGATTGCGCGAGCTCGCGGCGTCGCGGGCCAGCAACACGGTCGGCTCGTCGCTACTCGATGACGGGCTCCCATTGGCGATGCAAACCTTTGCGTTTGGCAACATTGCCAATGCGGCCGCCGGAGCGCTCGGGCTGGCCACCGGCGGCCTCGGTCTGGTGGCCTACGGGATCGGTGCGGCGCTGGCGTACCCGATTGGCAACCTGCGCAAGAAGGCCCGCGAGAAGCAGCGCGTCAAAGGCGAACTGCAGCGCTATCTCGCTGATCTGCTGTTCGGCCAAGAGGGTGTCGGCAAAGAGTTCGCCACCGAGTTGTCGCTGCGCATCCTCGATCTGCGTGAAGAGGTGGAGCGGTTCGTCGAACAGCAACTCACCGATCGGCGCAAGCAGTTGGAACGCGAGCATCGTGAACTGCAGGGGTTGCTGCGGGCGGCGATCGGCAATCGTCAGGAGGCCCAGGCTGCGGCCGCAGCGCGCATCGCCGAGATCGACAAAGTGCGCGCCGAGATCGAACCGCTGCAGCGGGCAGTCCTGCAACGGCTCTCCGAATCCTCGGTGAGCAGGTCGTAAGAACTTTGTGTGTCGGCCGCGGAACTTGGCCGTGCTGAGCTGCATCGAACGAGACAACACCCAACTACACAGGAGGAACGTGAGATGAGCGATTGCAGCATCCCCGAGACCTACGACGAGACCTTCGTGGACTCAAGCACGGACGCCGAGTTCGACAGCATGGTCAGCATGACCGTTGATGTCGACCAGGATGGCTACGGCGAGACAACCGTGATCGATTTCGAAGGCGATGGCGTCGCTGATGCCATCGATGTGATCGACGCCAACACCGGGATGGAGGCCCTGACCATCGATACCGATGCCGATGGCCTGATGGACACGGCAGTCGTTGATGTAGAAGGCGATGGCGTGTTCGACGTTGGTGCCAGCGACACCGACGGTGACGGCGTGGCGGATGAGACCTTCGATCCAGCAACGGGCGAGATCATTGATGATCCGTTCGCGCTGGATGACCCCGGCAACGACCCCAACGATGGCGTGCACGGCGACCCGATGACGGATATCCCGTATCACCAGGCTCAGGCCAGCTCAAACGATTGCCTGCCGACATCGGTGGCCATGGTGCTCAGCGAGATCACCGGCACCGATGTGCCAGCCGGCGACGTGGCCGACCTGGCCAACGAGCTCGGTCTGTTGGGCGAGACCGGCATGTCGATGGAGGGCGGCCTCACGCTGCTCGAGCACTATGGCGTGGATGCCGAGGTGCAAACCGGCACGATGGACGAGTTGCGCACCATGCTTGACTCGGACGTGCCGGTGATCATCGGGCTTGATTCCGACGATCTGTACGGCACCGGCGATTCGCCGTTCGCCGACGACTTGGTCGCTGGCCACGCGGTGGTCATCACCGGAATCGATGACGAGGCCGGGCTGGTCTACATCAACGACCCCGGGTTCCCCGACGGTGCCGGCGTGGCGATCCCGATCGAGGAGTTCGAAGATGCCTGGAAAGACGCCGACAACTCGATGATCGTCGCCAACGCTGATGCAACCGCATCGGGGGAATCCGTCAACGACGACGGCAGCGACGACGATGGGCTCGTCCGTTCGATCGTTCGATTGGCGCTCCTGCCGGTCAACCTCGTACTGCGCTGACCATCGCTCGTCAGGGTACGACGATGCCGTAGACCTGACCGAAGGCGGTACCAACGCACACGAGGCCACCCGACACCACCGGTACCGAACGGTTGCCGTCGCCGGTGGGTACCGAGAAACGCAATGACCGGGTGGCGAGGTCGATGGCAACGCACTCGCCACCCGTTTCGACGACGGCCAGCGTGGGAGCGGCGGTGGGCACCAACACCACGCCTGCGGACTGGCTGCCGCCGACGGCGCCTTCGGCCACAGCGCGGCCGGTGTCGACACGGTGCACCCGCAAGCCTCCCTGTTCATCCACAACGGCGAACAAGCCCCCGCCAGCGGCGACCGGGGTAACGGGGGAACCTGCACAGCGAACGCCCCAGAGGGTCACACCGTCGTGGCGTCGCAGCCCGTGCACCACGCCATCCGAAACCGGCACGAGCACCCGGTCGTCGGTGACGGCAGGGGTGAGCATCACCTGCCCGCCGGTTCGGTAACCCCAGCGTGGTTGGCCGGTCGCGGCCTCGATCGCGTAGACCTGCCCAGCGGTCGTGGCCACGATCACGTCCCCACCGTGGCCGACCAGGCCGGCGCGCACAGCGGATCCGACCGGGAGGCTCCACCGCAGCGCGCCGCTGGTGCGATCGAGGGCCACGACCTGGCCGCTGTCGTCACCCACGATGACGAGCGGGCCGACGACTGCTGGAGCACAGGCGATGGGCGAGCCCACGGATCCGGTCCAGCGCACGGTGCCTGTGCTCCGGTCGAGGAGGAACACCTGGCCGCTTGACGACCCCACGACAACGGCATCGTCTGCGAGGGTAGGGGCGCACCAACTTGGCGAGCCAAGCGCACGCTGCCAACGCTCGTGACCACGGGCCGGATCGATGCAGCGCACGATGCCAGTGAGCCCGCAGAGCACGACCGCGTGGAGATCGGCCGCCAGTTGCCCAGGCGCCTCACCAAGAGCGATGCGCCAAGCGATCGTGACAGCGGCCGGTGCGGGTGCCGGTGCGGGTACGTGGGTGGGTGGCGGCAGCGGTGGGGCCAGATTCACTTCACCGCGCGCAGTGCGTGCCGCCGGTGGCGGGGCATTCATCCACGGTGGGTCGGCGCTCGCGGCAGGTGTCGCGGCGCTCGCAGCGGGGGCAGCGCCGAGACGGTCGGTCGACCTGGGAGTGGGAAGCGCGTTCAACCAATCGTCCTGGGCTGCCGGTGGAGGGGGTGAGACAGGGGACGCTGCGACAGGAGGCGCCGCCGACCGGCTTGCGTTGGAAGACGCACGCTGATGCGGCACCAGGAATCGCAGCGCGGCCAAGCGAGCGGCACCCAACGCAACGACGCCCTTTGGTTCGTCACGGGTGATCACCCTCGAGCCGAAACGTTCTGCGGCCATCTGCGCTACCAGCGGAACGCGCGAGGATCCGCCAACGAGGAACAACGCGGCCAAATCGGTGACCGCCAAACCAGCGCCGACCACGGTGTCCTCCATCAGGTCCATGGTGCGCTCGACATCGTCGATGATCATCGATTCGAACTGGCTGCGGTTGACCATGATGTCGCGATCGGCGATGGGAACGAACACCTGCGTCGACGTATACGACGACAGGGCTTCCTTGGCACGTCGCGCCTGAGCGAGCAGATCAAGCGCGGCGCGCTTCCACTTGCGGTCGTCGCTGGTCATCAACTGGTCCCACAGCCCGGCGTCGGTCTCGGCCAGGCAACTACCGAAGTACCGGAACAGGCGATGGTCGAAGTCTTCGCCGCCGATGTTCTCGTCACCGCCGGGCACGCCGATCACTTCGAAACCGCGATCGGTGCGTTGCAGCAGCGCTGTGTCGAAGGTTCCGCCGCCGAGGTCGTACACCCCCACCTTCGCTCCGATGCTGACGTGCTCGGAGGCGTAGTGAATGGCCGCGGCCACGGGCTCGTCGACGAGTTGCACCTGCTGCAGCCCCGCGCGCGAAGCGGCCTCCGCCAGGGCGCCCCGACGCACACCCGCCCAGCGCACGGGATGGGTGATGATGCAGCCCGCCGGGTCGCCGCCGGCGCGGAGTCGACCCTCTGCGACGATGACACGAATCACCGCCGCTGCCGCGTCGCGAGGGTCGAGCGGTTGGCCGCCCAACAGGAGTGGGGCGCTGGTGCCGAGTGCTCGTTTGGGTGTGCGTTCGAGGCGATCGGGATGCACCCCGGCCAGGTTGTCGGCGGCTGCCCCCACCACGATTTCGCCTTCCGGTGTCAGCAGAACCATCGACGGGATCC
>JANNHO010000142.1:0-7679 GCA_031404435.1 Acidimicrobiaceae bacterium
GCAGTGTCGGTAAGGAACTGCTCGTGCACCACTGTGAACAAGTCGTCGCGCTCGAGACCGCGCCGGATCCGCTCGGCATCGGGGATCACCACCATCGGGTTCGCCCCCCACACCACCAGCGCCTTGATCGGCGGGTCGAGCGTAGGATCAGTGAGGATCTCGGCCAAGCGGCTCATGTTGAGGATCCGCGACACCGCGCCATCGCGCAATTCGGGCCGGTCGCGGGCGTGTTCGTCGATCAGCTGATCGCCCCACGCGCCAACGCTGCGCGCCAATCCGCCGCCGCGGTCCTGCCATGCGCCGACCAGCGCGGGCAGGCAGGTGAGCGTGCGGAAGAACATGGCCCCGTGTTCGTGGTGCTCGGCCCCGATCAGGGTGCGGATCACAGCCGGCCGGATCGTGCCGTACTGGCGGGCCAGGTCCTCGATGTCGTTCGAGGCGAGCCCGCACACAGATCCGGCACGGGCCGGCGTCCAGTCGGCCACATGAGCGGCGAGCTCGTCGAAGCCGAGCGTGTGCGCAGCCACCCATTCGTCGTCGACCAGACCGTCGCGCACGAGCACGTGCATCATCGCCAGCATCAGCGCCACATCGGTGCCGGGCAGCGGTTGCAGAAACCAGTCGGCGGAGTCGGCGGTGATCGTGCGGATCGGGTCGATCACCACCACACGTGCCCCATCGGCACGGGCAGCCTCGATCGTCGGCCACAGGTGCCGGTTGGTGAGGCGGGTGTTGGTGCCCCACAGGATGATCAGCTTCGAATGGCGCAGCTCCTGCGGATCGAGCGCCATGCTGGTGCCGTTGGTGGATTTCACCCCGGCCCCGGCGGTCGGCCCGCACAGCGCGAGCACCAGCTTCGTCGCTCGCATCTTGTGCCAGAACCGGTTCGGGAAGCCGAGCGAGAGCAGGCTCTGGTTGCCGGCACTGCTATAGGGCAGCACGGCCTCGGGCCCGTACGTGTCGACCACGTCATGGAGCCGGGCGGCGATCTCGGCCAGCGCCTCGTTCCAGGTGATCGGCTCGAACCGGCCCTCGCCCTTGGCACCAACACGGCGTAGCGGGGTGGTGATTCGCTCGGGGCTGTACACCCGGTCGAGGAACCGGTTCACCTTGGGGCACAACTCGCCCTTGCTGTAGGGGTGATCCGGGTTGCCGCGCAACTGCACCGCCACACCCTCGGTGACCGTCACGTGCCAGCCGCAGCTGTCGGGGCAATCGTGATGGCAGGTGCCGTGCACCACACGGGTCTTGGGTTCGTCGAGCACTGTTTCGTCGAGCACTGTTTCGTCGAGCGCGGTCATGCCCGCCAGCGTACGACATGGTTGCGTGAGCGATCAGCCCGATTGTCGGTTTGCGTCCTCACGCAAACCGCAAGTGGCCGGTCGCCGCATCTCACTGTCAGGCGAGGATCGGGCGGAGGACTTCGCCGGCGAGCTCGATGGCTTCGAGGTCGTGGGCGTCGGGCATGTTGAACACGATGCCGTCGAGGCCGGCGTCGAGCAGTTCTTGCACCTGGGCTTGCACCGCCGGGGGATCGCCGAGGATGAACAGGGTGCGCAGCCGGGATTGCATCTCGGCGGGGAGATCCTCGAGCCTGCTTCCGCCGAACTGGCCGGCCACCTTGGCTTCGGCTTCCTCCATCGTCCGCCCGACCACCAGGGTGCCGAGACGGGTGCGGCAGATGGTGCCCGGATCGCGGCCGAGACGATCGCAGTGTTCGTCGAGCACCCCGAGCAGGCGGCGAATGGCCGCCGCGTCACCGAACACGTTGCATGCGTCGCCGTACTGGGCGACCATCCGCAGGGTCTTGCGTTCGCCACTCCCACCGATCAACACCGGCGGCCCCCCGGCCTGAACCGGCTTGGGGACGTTGAACGCGTCGGTGACCTTGAACCACTTGCCGTCGAAGCTGGTGGTGTGGTTGACGAACATGCTCGTCACGATCTGTAGGCCCTCTTCGAGCTTTTCGAACCGGTCGGTGAACGTGCCGAACTCGTAGCCGAAGGCGTCGTGCTCCAACTCGAACCACCCGGCACCGATACCCCAGATCGCGCGCCCCCTGGAGATCACATCGAGCGCGGTGACGACTTTGGCCAGGTACGCCGGGTTGCGGTAGGTCATCCCCCCGACCATCACCCCGAGGTTCACGGTGGACGTGCGCGCAGCAAGTGCATTGAGCAGGGAGTAGGCCTCGAACATGTCCTGATCCGGCGCCCCCAGCATCGGCAACTGGTAGAAGTGGTCCATCACGAACACGCTGTCGAACCCGCTCGATTCGGCGGTGACCGCCATTGCCGACAAACGTTCGAACAGATCGACCACTTCCACCCCGGGATAGGTGAAGTTCGGAATTTGCAGCCCCATGCGGATGGACAGGCGTGATTCGGTCATGGCGAGACCCTACTGGCCCACTCCGCAGTGGGCGACGGTCGGCCTGCCGGACGGTTTGACGCCAATCTGCAACACAAATCCACCAGATCGGTGGTGGACAGCCTGTGCCGTGACAGGTACGGTGCGTGATCTCACGGGCTGGGGGGCACGCGAAACATGAGTACCTACGATCTGATCATCCGTGCCGGGACCGTCATCGACGGAACCGGCGCGCCGGGCTTCATCGCAGATGTCGGCATCGTCGGCGACCGCGTGGTCGCCGTCGAGCCGTCGCTGGCCGGTACCGCCGAACGCGAGATCGATGCCACCGGTCGGCTGGTGACACCCGGTTTCGTCGACATCCACACCCACCTCGACGCCCAGATCGCCTGGGATCCGATCGGGACCAGCAGCTGCTACCACGGCATCACCAGCGTCGTGATGGGCAACTGCGGTGTCACCTTCGCCCCGTGTAAACCGGAGGACCGTCAGTACCTGGCCGAACTGATGGAAAGCGTCGAGGACATCCCCCGCGATGCGATCCTGGGCGGACTGCCGTGGGACTGGGTGACCTACGGCGAGTACTTGGCCAGCGTCGAGCGGATGCCGAAGGGCCTCAACGTCGGCGGGATGGTCGGGCATTGTGCGCTACGCCAGTACGCGATGGGCGAACGCGGCCTCGACAAGACGCCGCCCACCAGCGACGACCTGGCAGTGATGACCGACCTGCTTGACGAGGCGATGCGCGCTGGTGCCCTCGGGTTCAGCACCAGCCGTACGTACCTGCACAAGGTGCCCGACGGCCGCCCCGTGCCGGGCACCTACGCGGAGCCCGACGAGCTGTTCGCATTCGCCGACGTGCTCGGCCGCCATGGTGCCGGCGTGTTCGAAAGTGCCAGCCGGATCGGTGAGGGCGAACGACATGACGCCGATGTGCCGCTCACCCGCGCCGAGCTGGCCTGGATGGGTGAGGTCAGCAGGCGCAGCGCCGGGCCGGTCAGCTTCGGGCTCACTCAACACGACAGCCGCCCCGACCTGTACGCGAAGGTGATCGAGTTCGCCAAGCAGGAAAACGCACTCGGAGCGAACGTTCGCCCGCAAACCACGGCACGCAGCGTCGGCATCTTGTTCAGCATCGACACCCGCACGGTGTTCGATCGCTGTCCGTCGTGGAAGTCGCTGCGCGGCATGCGCAACGGCAAGAAGATGGTGGCGATTCGCGACGCCGCATTTCGGGCCAAGCTGATCGCCGAGGCCGAAACGACACCGCCTTCGATCGATCCCGAACAGCTGTTCATCGTCAACCTCGATGCCGAGGCCCGTTACGACCTCGACCCGTGCACCACCCTTGCGGCCGTTGCCCGCAGCCGCGGCATCAGTGCTGCCGCCGCATACATCGAGTTGCTGCTCGAAAGCGACGGCCAGGTGGTGTGCAGCTACCCGTTCCTCAACCAGCGACTTGACGCGGTCGAGGAGATGCTCGACGATCCGCTCGTGACGCTCGGCCTGGCAGATGCGGGTGCGCATGTCGGGCAGATCCTCGACGCCAGCCAGCCCACGTTCTTCCTCACGTACTGGGTCCGTGAACGCCGGCGTTGGAGCATCGAGTCGGCGATCCGTCGGCTGACCAGCGACACCGCTGACCTGTTCGGCATCGACGGTCGCGGTCGGCTGCAACCGGGTTCGTATGCCGACGTCAACGTGATCGACTTCGAGGGGCTGCGACTCCCGTCGCCGCGGTACGTGTATGACTTCCCCGATGGGGCGGGACGCTACGTGCAAGGTGCCGAAGGCTACGACTACACGATCGTCAACGGAGAGGTGTTCATGGACCACGGGCAGCACACCGGATCGTTCGCCGGGCGCGTGTTGAAGAACCGAGCCGCGTCGTGAGCCGTGCTGCGGTCGATGCGCTCCGCACCGAACATCAGCGCGCACTTGAACTGTTCGAGTCGTTGACGCCCGACGAGTGGCAGGCCGCCAGCGGATGTGCGGGGTGGCGGGTGCACGATGTGGCCCAGCACATGGCATCGACGTTCCACGTGATCGCCGATCCGTCCACCATTGATGGAGGCTCCTCCGACGACGCCGAGTCGAATGCCGAGGTGCCCGTGCAGGCGCGCATGGACTGGACCGCCGATCAGGTGTTGGCGGAGTACCGCGAGTGGGCCGAGAAGGGGATCGCCGCGCTGGCCGGGATGCAAGAAGCCCCGCTCGCCGAGATGGTGATCCCGCTCGGCAACCTGGGCAGCCACCCGATGCACGTGCTCGCCAACGCGATCGTGTTCGATCACTACTGCCACCTACGCCATGACATCGGCACCGCCATCGATCGGGCTGCGGCGCTGTCGCGTGATCCGGCATCGTTGAGCGCAACGGTGGAGTGGATGCTGGCCGGGCTTCCGCAGATGTGCGCCGGTGCGCTCGCCGAATGCACCCAGGGCGTGAACCTGGAGTTCACCGATCTCGGCGACGAGAGCTACCGGATCGAGACCGGTTCGCCGGGCTGGACTGTCAGCGTGGGCAGTGACCCGTCGCTGCCAACGGCCACAACGACGGCCCACGACTTCATCTCGTGGGGCACCAAGCGGGCCGACTGGCGAAGCTTCGGTGTGTCGGCCGACGGCGCTGCGGCAGTGACGCTCGACGCAATCAACGTCATCTGAGCTCGGCCAACCCAGCCCAGCCCGGGCCGATCGCGCCCTGCCGAGCGAGCGGGGCCACTGTCGGCTGTGCCAGGATCGCGGTCATGACCGCTGTCTTCGTTCATGGCAACCCCGAGACCCCGGTGATCTGGGAGCCGCTGTTGGCCTGTCTCGAACGAACCGATGTCGTCGCACCTCAGCTCCCGGGCTTCGGGTGTCCGGCACCGGAGGGTTTCGGGGCAACCAAGGAGGAGTACGCCGACTGGCTGACCGGTGAGATCGAAGCCGTCGCTGCCGACACTGGCCCCGTCGATCTCGTCGGTCACGACTGGGGTGGCGGGATTGCGATGCGGGTGGTGTCGACCCGTCCCGACCTGATCCGCAGCTGGGCATGCGATGTGCTCGGCCTGTTCCACCCCGACTACGTGTGGCACGACTTCGCCCAGATCTGGCAAACACCAGGGGCGGGCGAGGAGTACTTCGAGGCCACGATGGCCACCCCGGTCGAGGACCGGATCGCGCTGTACGAATCGATCGGTATCCCGCGTGGCATTGGCGGTCAACTCGTCGCCGTCGCCGACGAGGAGATGGGCCGCTGCATCCTGGCGCTGTACCGCTCGGCCGCCCAGCCGGCGATGGTGGAGTGGGGCGCTGAGCTTGGCCCGGCTGCGACCCGTCCCGGGCTGTGCATCGTTGCGCCCGCCGACCCGTTCGTGCGCGCTGAAGACCTCGCCGTCGAGGTCGCCGGCCAGCTCGGAGCCACGGTGCGGGTGATCGAGGGCCAAGGGCACTGGTGGATGCTCGGCGACCCAACGACCGGTGCCGCGGTGCTCACCGAGTTCTGGGCGTCGCTGTGACGGACACCACGGTCAACGCCGACCCGCTGTCGTTCGTGTGTCCCCGTTGCGCGACGGCCGTCGACGAGCGTTTCTACGGTCCGTGCACGGGGTGTCGGCGTGACCTCCGGGCGATGTTCTTGGGCGAGGGCCGCGTGGTCGAGCTTGCCGAGTACATCCCCAAGATGAACGTCACCCCCAACGCCGTAGCCCTCAAAGACGACTGATCCGTCACCGACGCGGCATGTGCCAGGGTTCAGGGCACGGGATGGCCCGGCCCGGGACGGAACGCGCTCTCGCGCCCGCTGTCGCGCGTGGACGCGTGTGCCATGTTCGCCATCGTCGTCGCCATCGCTTTCGATGCGCCTTCGTGGGCCATGATCTTGCTCATCACTGCGGCCGTCGCACCGGCGATCAGTTCGGTCTGGTGCTCGTGGACGAAATCGGCCGACGCTTGCATCGGGCGGATGTAGCCGTTCACCGCGGGCACCACGTAGCGTGCGACCAGATCCCACGAGCGCAACGTGGCCTCACGGTTGGCCCAGTCGTGGGCGAACCCGATCACCACGACAAACCCGCCGGTGATCTCTCGCATGTGCTGGATCGCGGCCACCAGATCGTCGGGCGTGCCGACCACGGCAGCGCCGCCGCCGCTCGCGCCGGTCTCGGTCACCTGATCGAGCAACGTCCATGGATCCTCGACGCGCACTGCGCCAGGACGGCCGAGTACGTGAACGTTGTAGTCGTTGTGCCAATGGTGCAAGCCCAGCACCGCCTCGTTACGAGCCTGCTCCCTCGTCTCGGCGATGTGCCAGGCCATCATCACCCGCCAGTCGCGACGATCCACCGTTTGGCTGTGAGCGATTGCAGCTTCCTCGGCGAAACTCCATTGCGTCGGCAGCGCAGCGATTCCCTCGGTCGAGTTGGATGCGATCGACAGCGCACCGATGCCGTACTTGCCGGCCAGTTGCATCCCGGATGGCGAGATGCTGGACGCGACCGTCATCGGCATGTGCTCTTGGAGCGGGAGGATCTGCAGGGCCGCATCGCGCATCGTGAACCAGTCGGTCTCATAGGAGAACCGATCCTCACCGGCGAGCAGGCGACGCACGACCCCGATGGCCTCGTCCTGGCGGTCGCGCAGCAGCATCGGGTCGACGCCGAGGGTGTGCGCATCGCTTGGCAGTGCGCCCGGTCCGCTACCGAACATCGCCCGGCCGCGTGTCATGTGATCGAGCTGCACCATCCGCTGGGCGACCATGTACGGGTGGTGGTAGGGCAGTGAGATCACGCCGGTGCCGAGGCGGATGGTGTGGGTCACCTGTCCGGCTGCGGCCAAGAACATCTCGGGCGAGGCGATCATCTCCCAGCCGGTCGAGTGGTGCTCGCCGCACCAGAACTCGTCGAAGCCAAGCCGATCGAGATGGGCGGCGAAGTCGATGTCGCGCTGAAACTGCAGCGTTGGGTGCTCGCCGAGTGGGTGATGGGGCGCGAGGAAGGTACCGAACTGAAGCCGTGGCATTCGTGCACCATAGGAAATCGGAGGTTCCGTCCTGGCACCGGGACATGTAGCCTGGCGGTCCCTTCGGGGACGTAGCTCAGTTGGCAGAGCGCTACCTTTGCAAGGTAGATGTCAGGGGTTCGATTCCCCTCGTCTCCACTCGCGAAATGCCTGTTCAGCGCCCATGAGTGCGTGATCGAGGCCCTTGGGCAGAGGACGCCGGGTGCACACCAGTGCACAGGACTGGAACTGGCGTGGTGACATCACGCACTGCGAGATGGACGTGCCGGAACTGCACAGCACTCGATGGACGACGCCGTAGTCGCT
>JANNHO010000143.1:0-12869 GCA_031404435.1 Acidimicrobiaceae bacterium
AGGTACGACTCGGCGCTCGCTGCCGGCAAGCCGGTGGCGTTGTGGTTCTGGGCACCCACTTGAAGCACCTGCAATCGTGAAGCCCCCTCGGTCGAGGCGGCAAGTCAGCAATGGGGCGATCAAGTCACCTTCATTGGCGTGGCCTGGTCAGGCGACGAAGCATCGTTCCAAGGCTTCATCAACAAGCACTCGCTCACGTTCCCGCAGATCAGCGATGATCCGGGCGAGGTGTTCGCCCACTTCGCGGTTCCGGGCCAACCAGCGTTCGTCGTTGTCGACACCGATGGCACCACCATCCAAGAACTCGGTGCCGTCGATGAGGAGCAACTCAATCAGATCCTCACCGACGTCACCAGCTGACGACGGTTCCGCTACGGCCAGCTGCTTCGGCTAGACACCGGCTAGACACCAATCGTTTCTTCGCGGCGCTTCGCAGCACACTCGAAGAAACGCTCGGTGTAGGCCTCGTCGTCGGTGCTGTACCAGTTGCGCCCCTCGAGGCATCCTGGAGCGAACAGCTCATCAGGCACATCCCATGATTCGATCGTTCCCGCATCGACGAGCGCCCGGAAACACGGTGCCGCCGCTTCGATCAAGGCGACGAACTCTGCATCGGCCATTTCGTACATGCCATTCCAGTACGCCTCGGACACCCCGCATTCGGGGAACCGGAACGTTGCCGGCACGAACGTCGGGTCGATCGTTCCGGCGGCGATGCCGTCGCGCATGCACGTCAACGCGGCGGCCGCCTCGAACTCGCTGTAGCACTCGTTGAGCACCGCGAACTCATCGACGGCGGTGTCGTCGGGCACGGTGTCGAAGGTGGGGTCATCCATCGGAACGGTGTCGGCGGGGAAGTCCTCGACAACGACTTCATCGTCTGAGAAGTCATCTTCGAAGCCACCAAAGATCTCCTCGGTGACCGCCCTGACTCCTGCAGCAATGTCGCGTACCTCGCCGCTGTCGAGCGCGTCGAGTATGTCGTTCATGAGCGTGGTGTACGAACGCAGCGGGCTCACGTACCACGAACCGCCGACCTCGTGCACGGCGATGCCGCTGGCATCGAAGTCCTCGAACGCCTCCTGGATCGTGGTTATCAGATCGGTGACTGCGGGAGTCACCTCGCCGATGCTCGCGCCGAACACCTCGTCGATGCTCCCGTAGTCCGCCGTACACACCTCCGTCTCGTCACCGTCACCGTCGATGTCCACAGTGAGGCAGCCGTCGGCGAAATCGGCCGAGATGTCGCTGCTTCCATCGGTGCCGCTGAAGCTGAACGTCTCGACCGAGACGAATCGCCGGGATCCGGAACCCTCCACAGCAAAGGTGGTGTCCGAGATCGACCAGTTGATCCCAGCGGCATCGAATTCGTCCTGGGCGTCCTCGAGAAACAGTGGCGCATACCGCTGCAGCGCCTCGGCCTCGTTCGGATCGAGCAACGCAATCATCCGTTCGAGGTTCTGATCGCTGATCGCTTCGAGCATGTCGTCGACGGCTCCCTCCGGCGAAGCTGAACCCTCAGCGACCACGCCGACTTCGGGAATGTCGACCTCTTCGTCAAGGTCGCGACGAGAGGCTTCGGCAGCGGTGTAGAACGCGCTGAGGTACCAGCGCCCCTCACGCTCGACGACGGTGAGCGGCACATCGTCGAACTCCTCGGATTCGGGTTCGGCGTCGAGATCGGGTCGTTCGCCGTCGAAGGCTTCATCGATCAACAGGCCACCGAGGGGAACCTCGTCGCCGTTCACCGACACCGTGGTAGATCCACTGATCTCTAGGTTGACGATGTCGCTGACATTGGTCGGCTGCTCGTCGACGGTCACATCGGTGAGTTGGATGTCGATACCGCCGATCTTGCTCAGCGACGCATCTTCGGAAACCACTTCCAGGCGGCGAAGGTTGTCGAGGGATTGGATCAGCGGCTCGCGGAACGCTTCGCGCTCACCGGGCAGGAGGAGATCGATCACGCCGAGCATGTCTTCGTTGTCGAGTGCGGTGGTCAGTGCCGTGCCCACCTCGCTCGGCGATGCGGCGCCGCCTGCGCTGTCGTTGCCAGTGATCGTGACCACCGCAAACCCGCCAGCCGCGATGAGCGCGCCGACACCGACGAGTGCACCGATCGTCTTGCCTCGGGATCGCTTCGGTGCCCCCGATTCGGTGGGTGCGCCACCAAGCGGGACCATCGGCTCGGTGTTGTCAACACCGCTCCACCCTGTCGGTGGTTGCTGCTGCCACGGTGACGTTGGCTGTTGCTGCCACGGTGACGGCGAGGCCGGCGCGCTCGGGCTTGGTGATGCCGGGGGCAGCGTCGGGATCTGGCCGCCTGCTGGAGGCGGCGGGGGCGCCCAGCCCGAATTCGGCTCCGTTGGTTCACTCATGGGCGGGACATTAGTACTCATATCTCTTCTCCTCGGCAGAAGTCGGCCGCTGCTTGAGCAAAGCTTGACGCTGTACCAGCGAGCCGGCTCGTCGATGGCCGAGTACGAGTACACGCGTTGGCCGCAGTGGGCATAGCTTCAGCGTATGAAGATCACGATCTCGGGCGCATCGGGCCTCGTCGGCACGACTCTTGTCGAACGGCTACGCGCAGGCGACCACCACGTCACCCGCCTCGTTCGCAGCGAACCTGCGGCGGGAACCACCGACACCCGGTGGGATCCCCAGGCCGGACAGCTTCCGGCAAGCTCGATCGACGGGGCCGACGCGGTGATCAACCTTTCCGGGGCAGGCATCGGTGACCACCGTTGGAGCGACGCGTACAAGCGCGAACTGCTCGACAGCCGCGTGCGCACCACCGAGTTGCTCGCTACCACGATCTCCGTCGCCGAGCGCAAGCCGACCGTGTTCCTTTCAGGATCCGCCATCGGTTACTACGGTCCGCGCGGCGACGAAACTCTTGACGAGACCGCAACGGCTGGCAGCACGTTCCTCGCCGGTGTGTGCGTCCAGTGGGAGCAGGCGGCATCCTCGGCCGCTGAGGCGGGGGTGCGCACCGTCATGGTCCGCACGGGCATCGTGCTGTCGGCCGATGGTGGCGCGCTGAAAAAGCAGTTGCCGCTGTTCAAGGTCGGCCTCGGCGGCCGGTTCGGCTCGGGCAACCAGTGGCAGAGCTGGATCTCGATCGACGACGAAGTCGGCGCGCTGGAGCACCTCCTCACCAGCTCGCTGTCGGGGCCGGTCAACCTCACTGCCCCGAACCCCGTCACCAACAGTGAGTTCACGACGACGCTCGCCCACGTGCTGAAGCGGCCGGCGATCCTTCCCGTGCCGTCGTTCGGCCCGAAACTGCTACTCGGCAGCGAGCTGACCGAAGCGCTCCTGCTGACGGGCCAACGCGTCGTTCCGGTCAAGCTGCTCGCCGACGGGTACCAGTTCCAGCACGCCACGCTCGAGGCGGCACTGCGCGCCCAGTTGCGGCGATGACCGCCACGTCCAGAACGGACGCCGCCTCGAACCCCGACCAGATCTTCGACGCGGTCGTTGTCGGCGCGGGCCTTGCCGGGCTGAGCGCCGCCCGCGAGCTGCAACGCGCTGGTCGCACGGTCACCGTGGTCGAAACGAGTGACGGGGTGGGTGGCAGGGTCCGCACCGACCACGTCGATGGATTCCTGCTCGACAGAGGGTTCCAGGTGCTCCTCACTGCCTACCCGGAAGCACGCCGCCAACTCGATCTCGACGCTCTGGCGTTGCAGCGATTCGACCCCGGAGCCGAGGTGCGCGTCGGCAACCGCTTCCACATCGTGAGCGATCCGTTTCGTGCACCGACGACCATCGTGTCCACCGTGCGCGCACCCATCGGCTCGATATCGGACAAGGTCCGCATCGCTCGGCTGCGGCAACGGGTGAGGCGCGGCGATGCCGCTGCGCTGCTTCGCGGACAGGACACCACAACGGCGGCGGCACTGCGCGAGCGCGGGTTCTCGGCGACCACCATCGAGCGTTTCTTTCGGCCGCTGTTCGGCGGGATCCAGCTCGACCCCGAACTCGCCACGTCGTCGCACATGTTCGACATCATCTTCCGGATGCTTGCCGAAGGCGACTCGGCGGTCCCTGCCGCAGGGATGGGGGCGATCCCTGCGCAGCTTGCGGCCGGCCTGCACCCCGGCACGATCCGCCTCGGGTCCACCGTGGAAGCAGTCGACGCGACGACGGTGAAGCTCGCCGGCGGAGGAGTGCTGCACAGCCGATCCGTCGTGGTCGCCACTGAGGGTCCGGTTGCCAGCCGACTGCTGCGACTGCCCGCTGTGTCATCGCGTCCGGCAGCGTGCGTCTACTTTGCTGCACCGGCACCGCCGACCGCGCACCGGTTCGTGTTCCTCGACGGCAACGGTTCGGGCCCGGCCCTCAACGTCGCCGTGATGAGCAACGTGGCACCCAGCTACGCACCTCCGGGCCAGCACCTGATCGCCGCGGCGACAGCGGGCACGACGGCCGGACTCGAGGCCGAGGATCTGATCCGGCTGACCCGCGAACAGCTCGTCGCGTGGTGGGGGCCTGTGGTGGAGTCGTGGCGGGTGTTGCGCACCTACCGCATCTCGCACGGTCAACCGGGGCAAGGTCCGCCGCTACGCCCGGTTCAGCGTGTGGCGCTTGGTGGCGGGTTGTTCGTGTGTGGCGACCACCGCGACACCGCATCGATTCAAGGTGCGCTGTACTCCGGCCGGCGGTGCGCCGAAGCGGTCATCGCCGCCACCGCCTGACGCCACCGCTTGCGCGTGGGGGTGCTACTGGTCGGCCGTGTCGACCGCCGACCAGCGGGCGAGTTCGGCGTCGAGGTCGAGGCGGCCGGTAAAAGGCTGCGCCGGCCACGATTCGCGCGGCACTTCCCACATGACCTCGAACTCGATGCCGTCGATGTCTTTTGCGTACAGGCTCTTGCTCACTCCGTGATCACTTTCTCCGGCGAGCGCCCCGGCTTCGACCAATCGGCCTCGCAGCCGGACCAGATCCTCCAGCGTGGCTACCTGCCAGGCGAGGTGATACAGGCCGGGCGATTGCGACGGCGGACTGGGCCGTGAGCCGACCGAGAACAGACCGAGGTCGTGGTCGTTGGTGGAGTTGCCGGCTCGGAGGAACACCGCCTGGCCACCCATCTCGACGACCACTTCGAAGTCGAGCACGTCGCGGTAGAAGGCAGCGGACTTGGTGGCGTCACGAACCCACAGCACAGCATGGTTGAGTCGTCGGATGGTCATGGCGGTGTTCCTTTCTGGCGAGCTGTTCGTTACAGATCGCTTGGCTCAGGCCCTGGCGGCCTGGATGTCGAGTTGGAGCTTGATCTTGTCACTCACGACGACTCCACCGCTCTCCAGCGCTGCGTTCCAGACCAGACCCCAATCCTTGCGGCTGATCTCGGCCTCGGCGGTGAAGCCGGCTTTGGTGTTGCCCCACGGGTCGGTTTCGACGCCGTCGAACTCGAGTTCGAACGTGACCGGCCTGGTGACGCCCTTGATCGTCAGGTCGGTGTCGAGCAGGTAGTTGCGGCCGTTCGGGCGCACCGCCGTGCTGACGAACGACATCGTTGGAAACTGATCGACCTCGAAGAAGTCGGCCGACCGAAGGTGCGTGTCGCGACCGTCGTCACCGGTGGTGATCGACGACACATCGACCGATGCCTCCACCTTCGACAGCAGTGCGTCGTCGGCGATGGTGATCGTTCCGCTGAAGGAGGTGAAGCGGCCACGGACTTTGGTGACCATCAGGTGGCGGGCGACGAACCCGACCGTCGAGTGGCTCGGATCGACGCTCCACGATCCCGACGTGAGCCCGACAACGGACGACTTGGGGGCGGTTTCAGTGCTGTTCGACATGGGGGGAATCTCTTTCCGGTTGGGATGAAGCGCAAGGACCGTTCCTTGCGATGTCAACAATTGTACCCGCAATCAGTTGCGCGCGCAACATTTCCTTCCGAATGGTTACGCTGAAGCCATGCCTGCCGCCCCAGCACCCCGTGCTGTTGCTCCGTTCGCCGCCACACGCTGGCTCGACCCCGACGAGATGAAGGCGTGGCGCTCCTACGTCGACACCATCAACGATTTACAAAACGTTCTGGAGGCCGACGTCGCGCCGTTCGGGCTGACGATGGGCGATTACGAAGTGCTCGCCCGGTTGAGCGAACCAGCGGAGCGGCAGATGCGCATGTGCGATCTCGCCAATCAACTGCAGCTGTCGCCGAGCGGGCTCACGAGGCGACTCGACGGGCTGGTCAAACATGGGCTCGTCAACCGGCACCCCTCGGCCAGCGACCGGCGGGTGATGCTGGCGGTCCTCACCGACGATGGCCTTGCGGTGCTTGAGCGGGCCGCACCATTCCATGTGACCGGAGTTCGCCGCCACTTCATTGATCTGTTCTCCGCCACCGAGATCCGCGCCCTTGGCACGGCATTCACGAAGGTGCGTGCCGCTCTCGCCGCACACCACGCCTCGGCCTCATGAATCGCGTCGGCAACGCTGCCCTGCAGCTTCCGGACGGGTTCCAGAGCCATGTGGCCAACATCGGTATCAAAGACGGCAGCGCTGATTTCGTGGTGGTCGTCGCCGACCGGCCATGTGCCGCCGCTGGGCTGTTCACGACCAGCAGCTTCGCCGGGCCAAGCGTGCTGGTGAGCCGTCGCAACGTCGCCGATCATGCAGCCCGGGCCGTGGTGGTGATCTCGAAGAACGCGAACGTTGCCACCGGCACGGTCGGGCTGGCCGACGCCGAGGAAGTGGTCAGCGGAGTCGCCGAGCGGTTGGGAATCGCGACCGACGACGTGTTGATCGCCTCCACCGGCGTGATCGGTCGCCGGTACCCGATGGAGCGGGTGCGCGCCGGGATCGCAGCGATGCCTGCCGTGCTCACGGGCACCGATGCTGCCGCTGTCGCAGGCGGAATCATGACGACCGACACCGTGATGAAGACCGCCGAGGCCCATTGTGGCAACGCGCGCATCGTCGGCGTTGCCAAGGGTGTCGGCATGATCGAACCGAACATGGCCACGTTGATCACCCTGTTCTTCACCGACGCCGATGTCGATGCCGAGGTGCTCGACACAGTGTTCCGGCGGGTGATCGACCGCACGTTCAACTGCGTCTCCGTCGACACCGACACCTCCACCAGCGACACCGCGATCATCCTCGCCAGCGGCGCGGCCGGCGACGTCCAGTCGTGCGAGTTCGAGGCCGCACTGCGCGATGTTGCACTGTCGCTGACCAAGCAGATCGCCCGCGATGGCGAGGGCGCACAGACCCTGATCGAGGTGTGCGTCGATGGCGCCGCGTCGGCAACCCAAGCCCGCACGGTGGCGAAGGCGATCGTTAATTCGCCGTTGGTCAAGACAGCAGTGCACGGCGCCGACCCGAACTGGGGTCGGGTCGCAATGGCCATTGGCAAGTGCACCACCGCCGACGAGGTCGATCAGGCGCGCGTGGTCATCCGCTTCGGGGCGCTCGAGGTGTACCCCACGCTCGTTGGCGACGACGGGCTGGCCGCACTGGCCGGGTACATGCGCGGCGACGAGGTGCGCATCCACGTCAGCCTCGGTGCCGGCGACCAGGAGTCGACGGTGTGGGGCTGCGACCTGACCGACGGCTACGTCAGGATCAACGCCGACTACACCACGTGATCGCAAGTCGCGGTTAGCACACCGCGCACGGCTCACTTGGGCGGCATGCGGATGCCGCCGTCGACCCGGATCGTCTCGGCGTTCATGTAGCTGTTGGTGATGCACTCGACCACCATCGAGGCCAGCTCGCTCTGCATCCCAAGGCGTTGCGGGAACAGCACACCCTTTTGCAGGTTCTGCTTGAACGCGTCGCTGCCTTCCCCGTGGCCGTAGATCGGGGTGTCGATCAGACCGGGGGCGACGGTGTTGACGCGCACGCCAACCGCGGCAAGGTCGCGGGCCACGGGCAGGGTCATCCCAACGACGCCACCCTTCGATGCCGAGTACGCGGCCTGCCCGATCTGGCCATCGAACGCGGCGACCGAGGCGATGTTGACGATGGCCCCACGCTCACCGAACTCCATCGGCTCGGTCGTGCTCATCGCAGTCGCGGCGATGCGGATGCAGTCGAAGCTGCCGACGAGGTTGATCGCGATGACCTTCTTGAACGCGTCGAGGTTGGCCGCCGCGTCGTAGGCGCCGCCCTTGCCGACGGTGCGCTGCGCCCAGCCGATGCCGGCCGAGTTCACCAGAACCCGCAATGGCCCCATGCTCGTTGCCATCTCGACGGCATTGATGATGTCATCGGTGTTCGTGACGTCGACCTTGCAGAACGCACCGCCTATCTCTCGAGCGAGCTCGTCACCCTTGTCCTCCTGCAGGTCGGCGACGACCACCTTCGCACCCTTCGCGGCGAGGAGGCGGGCCGTGGCGGCCCCGATCCCCGACGCCCCACCGGTCACGATTGCGCTTGCTCCATTGATGTCCATGGGCCCCGACCCTAGGCAAGCGCCGCGCCGAGGAACCAAGTTGGAGCCGCCTAGGTCTTGACCAGCAGGACATCGTCCCCACTCCCAATCGTTGACGGTGACGCGATGTCCGGGTCCGCTGGATGGTTTCCGTGTCATCCGAGTCCCCGCGTGCCATCCGAGTCCCCGCGTGTCATCCGAGTCCCCGCGTGTCATCCGACTGTGGCGAGCGGGATCCGAGTGTCGAGCGCGCACACGGGTGGGCGCCCGACACTCGGATAAGCCTGATTCAGCTCAGTCGGACACGGCGGCGCGGAGGGTGTGGCGGAGGATCTTGCCCATGGCATTGCGCGGGAGATCGTCGACCACGAACACCTCCACCGGCACCTTGAACTTGGCCAGCGATGACCGGCAGCGATGGAGCAATTCGGCGGCCGACACCGTCGCCCCGGGCCGGGGCTGCACGAACGCCACGGGCACCTGCCCGAGCCGAGAGTCCGGTCGTGCAACCACGGCACACTGGGCAATCCGCTCATCTGCGAGTAGTACCCGCTCCACCTCGGCTGGGTAGATGTTCGTCCCGCCGCGCACGATCAGGTCCGTTCGGCGATCCTCGACGTGGAGCTCGCCCTCACGATCGAGCCGGCCAATGTCGCCGGTGCGCACCCACTCGTCTGCAACAGCCCACTCGTCCGCGACGGCCCGTCCGTCGTGGAGATCGTCGTGCCCGGCCCCGCCGACCCGGTTCCAGTAGCCGAGCATCGGCGTGTAGACGTGGGCGAACGGCCCGGTGGTGGCGGCGCGGAAGCAGATCTCGCCGATCTCGCCGGCGGTGACCGGCCGGCCATCGTCGTCGACGACAACGAGCTCGAACTGCGGCAGCGCTGGACCTGAGCTACCGGCCCGGTGTGGCTGATCGGCTAGCTCCCTGGTGACGCTGCTCGGCGCCTCGGTGAGGCCATAGCCCGACAGGAATCGGCGTCCGAACTTGTCGACGTACGCATCGACCAGCCAATCAGGCGTGGCCGATCCGCCGACGGTCACGGCACGCAACGACGCCAGGTCCGCAGCTCGCATCTCGCCCTTGACGAGGTCGTACACGGTCGCCGCGGCGGCGCTGAGCCGTTCGATCTTCTCGGCCGCAACAGCCGCGACGACTGACCCGACATCGCTGCGTTCGATGCACACGCAGCACTGCGCGTTCACGAGCGCGTACACGGGTCCGAGCACCTGCATGTTCAACGACGTGAGCGGCAGGTACATCCCGATCCGGCCGTCACCGTCGCCGCGCGACCTCGCGACCACACCGGGCAGAATCATGTTGCGCTGGCTGTGCACCACACCCTTCGGCCGGCCCGTGGTGCCGCTTGTGTAGGCGATCGCTGCGGGAGCGAAGGGATCGATGGTGGGGAGCGCTGCTGCCGTGTCCGGTACGTGCAACCAGCCATCCGCGGTCACATCGACGATGGTGGTGGGTCCCGAATCGACCGATCCAGCCACGAGCAGCACCGACGCCCCGCTATCCACCAGCAGGCCGTCGCGCTCGACCGGTGTCAGCGCCCGGTTGATTCCGACCCACACCAACCCGGCGCGCATCGCAGCAAGGAAGCTGAGTACCAGGTCCACCGAGTTGGCCATCGAGGCCGCGATCCGGTCGCCGGGCACCAGACCGAGCGCGGTCATCGCGTTGGCCCACCGCCTGGTCTCGGTTTCGAGCTCATCGAAGCTGAGCCGCCGACGGCTGTCGACCAGCGCCTCGCGGTGCGGATCGGACGCCGCGCGTAGCTCGACAAGCTCGGCCACGGTCTGCGAATCTCCCGGGATCGGGACCGCGCCCGCACGGACGTCCATCAGTCGAACAGCGACTCCTGCCGCAACGCTCCGGCAGCACCGGCATCGGCGGCGGGCACGTCGAACGGGCCGGCCGCTGCGGCGACGGCTGCGGCCACGGCGAGACGGTCGACGAGGTCGTTCATCCGGTCGCCGGAGTGACCCTTCACCCATCGAAAGACCGGCTGCTGCGCTTGGACCCGCTCGATCAGCGGCTTCCAGAGATCAGTGTTCGCTACCGGCTCGCGCTTGGAGTTACGCCACCCGTTGGACTGCCAGCGCACCCACCACCGATCACGGAAGCAGTTGACCACGTACGTGGAATCGCTGACGATCGTGATCGGCCCCGAGTTGGAACGCAACGCCTCGAGCACCGCCATCATCTCCATCCGCTGGTTGGTGCTGTGTGCCTCGCCACCCGCGCCGGCAACTTCGCCATCGGGGGCGACCGCCCACGCCCAACCCCCCGGCCCGGGGTTCCCCGAGCAGGCACCGTCGGTGTAGATGACAAGCGGGGCGATAGTGGACATCTCCAACACTGTAGAGAGCCCAACGGTTACCGGCGGGTAAGCGTGCGAGAATGGCGCTCATGATCTTCGACGGCTACGTCAACCAGCTCCCCGACAGCGACCCCGGCGAAACCTCCGAGTGGCTCGACAGCCTCGACGCTGTGATCGACACGCACGGCAAGCCCCGTGCCCGGTTCCTGCTGTCGAAGCTGCTCGAGCGGGCCCGCGAGAGCCAGGTGAGCTTCCCGGCCACGGTCAGCACCCCGTACATCAACACTATTCCCCGCGAGGCCGAACCGTGGTTCCCCGGCGACGAGTACATCGAGCGGCGAATCCGCGCGTTTGTACGTTGGAACGCCGCGGCGATGGTGGTGCGGGCCAACAAGAAAGCCGACGGCATTGGCGGCCACCTCAGCACGTTCGCCAGCTCGGCATCGCTGTACGAGATCGGCTTCAACCACTTCTTCCGCGGCAAGGACGACGGCAATGCCGGCGACCACGTGTACATGCAGGGCCACGCCGCCCCCGGTGCGTACGCCCGCGCGTTCATGGAGGGCCGCCTGACCGGGGAGGACCTCGACCATTTCCGCCGCGAGATCGGGCGCGACGGGCGCGGCCTGTCGAGCTACCCGCACCCGCGGCTGATGCCCGAGTTCTGGGAGTTCCCCACGGTATCGATGGGCCTCGGCCCGCTCACCGCGCTGTACCACGCCCGCTTCAACCGCTATCTCCTCAACCGCCAGCTCGACGACACCAGCCAGAGCCGGGTGTGGGCGTTCCTCGGCGACGGCGAATGCGACGAGCCCGAATCACTCGGCGCGCTCTCGCTCGCCAGCCGCGAAAAGCTCGACAACCTGATCTTCGTGGTAAACTGCAACCTGCAACGCCTCGACGGCCCAGTGCGCGGCAACGGCAAGGTGATCCAAGAGCTCGAGGCGTCGTTCCGCGGCGCGGGGTGGAACGTGATCAAGGTGATCCACGGCTCGAAGTGGGATGAACTGCTCGCCAAGGACAAAGACGGGGTGCTGCTCAATCAGCTCAACACCACCGTCGATGGGCAGTTCCAGCGCTACAGCATCGAAAACGGCGCCTACATCCGCGACAACTTCTTCGGCCCCGACCCACGGTTGCGGCAGATGGTGCAACACCTCAGCGACGACGATCTGCTCAGCTTGCCCCGCGGCGGCCACGACTACCGCAAGCTCTACGCCGCGTACAAAGCGGCCATCGAGAACCTCGGCACCGGTGCACCCACGGTCATCTTGTGCAAGACAGTCAAGGGGTGGACGCTCGGACCGGACATCGAGGGTCGCAACGCCACCCACCAGATCAAGAAGATGACCAAGGACCAGCTGCTCGTGCTGCGCGACCGGCTGTACATGCACGACGAGATCCCCGACGACGCGTTCGACGGCGACCTGCCCCCGTACTTCCGCCCCGCCGAGGACTCCATCGAATACCAGTACATGATGGAACGCCGCCGCGCTCTCGGCGGCTCGATCCCCAAGCGTCGCACGAGCCCGCGCAAGCCGCTGCCACTCCCGGCAGCGGGCGCGTTCGCCGAGCTGGAAAAGGGTTCCGGCAACCACGCAGTGAGCACCACGATGGGCTTCACCCGGCTGCTACGCAACCTCGCTCGCGACGAGAACTTCGGCCGCCACGTTGTGCCGATCATCCCCGACGAGGCCCGTACATTCGGGATGGACTCGCTGTTTCGTGAGCTGAAGATCTACGCATCGCAGGGCCAGAAGTACCAGCCGGTCGACCACAACCTGCTGCTGTCGTACACCGAAGCAAGCGACGGCCAGATCCTCGAAGAGGGCATCACCGAAGCCGGATCGATGGCCAGCTTCATCGCCGCGGGCACCAGCTACAGCCATCGCGGTTTTCCGACCGTGCCGTTCTACACGTTCTATTCGATGTTCGGATTCCAGCGTGTTGGCGACCTGATCTGGCAGGCCGCCGATGCTCGTACCCGCGGGTTCATGCTCGGCGCCACCGCCGGGCGAACCACGCTGATGGGCGAGGGGTTGCAACACCAAGACGGCCACTCGCTCGTGCTCGCTTCCACTGTTCCCCCGGTGCAGGCGTACGACCCAGCCTTCGCCTACGAGGTGGCGGCCATCGTCGGTGCCGGC
>JANNHO010000144.1:0-1730 GCA_031404435.1 Acidimicrobiaceae bacterium
TGGCCGAAGACCTCGACCCGACCCTGGTCCAGGGTCAGGAGCCCGCTGATGAGACGAATGAGGGTCGACTTGCCCGAGCCGTTGGCGCCCAGGATCCCGTGGATGTCGCCGCGCTCGAGGCGCATCGACACATCGGTGATCGCGGCGACCGCCTTCTTGTTGCGGCCGACGACGAACGCCTTGCTGACGCCCTCGATGAGGAGCGCCGGCACGGCCGAGCCCGCGACCACGACCGCATCGTCGGCCGGGGTGGCCGCGCGGTCGGCCCAGGATCGCGTCTTCTGTTGGTCGATGAGGGTGGTCACGATGATGCTCCGGGGGCGTTGGTGCGGGGTGGGTGGAGGGGCCGGACATGAAACGAGCCGCGGGCCTCGCCGACGCTCGTCGGGGGCCTCGCGGCTCGTGGTGCCGGTCCGTGATCTGCCCGGTGGGGCAGGGAAGGGCATCAAAAAAGCCGGGGGCCTGATCTGGCCCACGGCTCGTGGTTCGCGCTGCTGGCGGTCTTGCCGCCCCAGGCTAACTCGAGATGGACACAGATCTCCCGCGATCCGCAGCGCCATCGGGCGCCTCGGTGCGTCGGAGATTCATCAGCATCTTCATTCGGAGACCGCCTCCAAACTGAGCTAGCGTGGCGAGCGACTTGCGCGCCGGTCGGCAGTCTAGGCGCCGCGTCGCACGGGTGTCAACCCTCGTCGAACGACGATGATCTCGACGGGACGGATGACGTAGGGGCGGGGTCAAGGATCCTGCGCACGATCGGACGGGGCGTGGTCTTCGCGTTGGCCTGACGCCAGGTGACGACCTCGAAGCCGGCGCGCTCGAACATCGACAGCGTGCCGCCGGCGGCGTTGGCCGACGTGATGTGCCGAGCCTGTGTGTCGACCGGATACGCCTCCAGGGTGGTCGCTCCGTGGTGACGGGCGTAGTCGATCGCGGCCGCCAGCAGGGCGCGGCCGACGCCCTTGCTGCGCGACGCGCGTCCGACCACGAAGCACACGATCGACCAGACGGGCGTGTCGTCGACGGGCGCGAGGACCCTGGCGTGCATCAGTCGGTCGAAGTCCTCGCGCGGCCCGAGGCTGGTCCATCCGACCGCGACGCCGCCCTCGTACGCGACCAGCCCGGGGGCTCGCTGCGGGGCGAGGGCGGCCGTGGCGGCTTCGAAGTCGGCACGGTTCTGGGCGCCGGTGCTGTTCTTGAAGTCGCGGCCGCGAAAGCGGAACCATGTGCACCAGCACCACTTCGGGTCGCCGCCCTGCTCGAAGAGCGTGGCAAGGTCCGGGAAGCGCTCCGGGGTCAGCGGCAGGATCTCGACGGCCATGGGCGCATGGTATGGCGCGAAACATGACAGCGGACGGCAACATCCGGGTGCCGTTTGACGCTCTCCGAGGCCGGTCGTACGCTGCCGACCCGAGCCGGAACCCCACGACACGTATCTCGGAGCCTCGTCCTTGGCCGACGCCACGCCGCTGCGGGCGGGGTGGGCCTTCCGGCCCGTCCCACCGATGCCTCGCTCCATCGTGGAGCTGATCCGCTCCGGCACGCTCGATGCGGAGCGGGCGGCGACGCTCTGGCTGCTCATCGAAGGTCGCGTGCCGGTGATCGTCGCGGCGCAGGAGCCCGGGGCCGGCAAGACCACGTTGCTGACCGCGCTGCTCGACTTCCTGGCGCCGGACACGCGAGTCATCGAGCTCGCCGGTGCGACCGAGACGTTCGGCTGGATGCCGCAG
>JANNHO010000145.1:0-10486 GCA_031404435.1 Acidimicrobiaceae bacterium
GGACAGGAATGTACAGTCGCCGATGCGTTCGTGCCGACGTTCGCTCAATTCCAGAAAGTGGTGCCCCTGGCGTGGGCACCAGCGAGGACCACCATGACCGAGAGCAATGCGTCCGCCGTGAAGGTGCTCGTCGTCGACGACCACCGCTCCTACGCCGAGGCGCTCAGCCTGGCGGTGTCGATCGAGCCGGGATTCCACAGCGTTGGCTCAGTGCCCGATGTCGAGTCGGCGATCGCAGCCGTCCGCGAACACGAACCTGATGTGGTGATCATCGACTGGCAACTCCCCGAAGTCGACGGCGTCGAGGGCGTGCGTCAGTTGCTGCTGACCGACCCCCGATTGAAGGTGATCATGATCACCGGCCACGCCGAGTCCAGTTTGCGACGGCTGGCGGCGATGGCCGGCGCGTCGGCGTTCCTTGCCAAGGAGAGCTCGATTGCCGAGATCCTGCAATCGATCCGTGACACAGTCAGCGGTGAAGCATCGATCGACATCACGATCGGTGCCGACGGAGAAACCGCAGCTGCGCTCAGCCTCACCCCACGTGAGATCGAGGTGTTGTACCTGCTGTCGAAGGGCCGCGACACACCGACGATCGCCTCGTCGCTGTATCTCAGCGTGCACACCGTGCGCGGGTACGTCAAAGAAGTGCTGCGCAAACTCGGTGCCCATTCTCAACTCGAGGCGGTGGCAATCGCCCGACGGGTCGGGCTGCTCCCCGACTGAGCCAAGGCCGGCGAGGTCACCCGAAGTCTCACCTTGACGGTGGGGACGCGTCCTTGCCAAACGCCTGGGTGCCGGGCTGGCGCGGGAGCGTGACCAGGAACCTGGCACCGCCGCGCTCGCTGGGCATGCACCGAGCCGAACCACCGTGGAACCTGGCGAACTGTTGCACCAGGAACAGACCGAGTCCGGTACCGGGCCGGTCGGCCGACCGTTCGCCGCGCACGTATGCGGCGAACACGCTGACCCGCATCTCGTCTGGCACCCCGGGCCCGTCGTCGTCGACGCTGAGCTCGACGACGTCGGCTTTACCGACGGCGCTGATCAAGATCTTGCACCCAGCAGGGGTATGGGTGATGGCATTGCTGATCAGATTGTCGACGATCCGTTCCACCTGCACCTCGTCGGCCCAGAGCATCAGATCGCCGCGGACAGCATCGACGGTGATCGAGTGCGTAGCTCCGGCAAGCTCGCGGGCGCTCTCATAGATCACCTGCTCGAGATCAACCCGCGTTCGACGCGGCGCTTCCAGCCCGGACCCGAGCCGGTTGGCTGCAACGAGATCTGACAGAACGCCTTCGGTGCGCCGGGCTTCGGCGCGAACCCGGCTGATCATCTCGGTTCGTTGGAACTCGCTGATTGCATCGGCGCGGTCCTCGAGGATCTCGGTCATCATCCGGATCGCAGCGAGCGGGGCACGGATGTCGTGGGACACCGCAGACAGCAGCGCGGCACGCTCGTGGGCAGCGCGGGCGAGATCGTCAAGTGACTCCTGCAACTGGTTTTTGAGCGTGAACAGTTCAGTCACGTCGGCAAAGGTCGTGATCGCCCCCGTGATCCGGTTGCCCGGCCCCCACAACGGGGCAGAGGTCACGAGCAACCAGCGGCGCGCCCCATCGCTGGCCCGGCTGATGCCGATCACCTCGTCGCGAACCTCGATGCCGTGCCGCAACGTGATCGTGATCGGCCGTTCCTCGGCGCCGTAGAGGGTCCCGTCTGCGTGTGTCGCTCCGAGGCGTCGTTCGTTGGCGTTGCGGCCCAGCAGGTCGGCCCGCACCGAACCGAGGATCATCTCGGCCGCCGGGTTGCACTCCACCGTGACGCCATTGATGTCGTACACGAGCGCACCTTGGGTGAGCGCCTGCAGGACGCTACGGAACCGTTGTTCGCGGACCGCGATCTGGTCTCGATCAAGGGATTGCGCGGCAAGCGCAGCCCGAAGCACGAAGAGCTGTTCCACCTGACGGGCGAGCGCGCTGAGCATCTCGATCTGGGTTTCGGGGAACGGCTGCGGCGTGTGGTGAACCACTCCGAGCACGCCGACGGCAACCCGGTCGAGGTCATACAGGGCAAACCCGGCGTAACTGCGCGTCGGCACGTCGAACGACCAGTCGGCGAAGCGTTCGTCGGTAGCAGTGTCGGTCACAATGAACGGGCCATCCGAGCCGATCGCGTACGCTCCGATCGAATGGTCGCTCGGCACGAAGTCGACATCCATACCGACCTTCGCCTTGAACCATTGGCGATCTCCGTCGAAGAAGCTGATGAACGCCGCCGGAGCCTGGCAAACACGGGCAGCCAGCATGGCGATGTCGTCGTAGGCCTGTTCCGGCGGGGTGTCGAGAATGCCCAGGCGTTCGACAGCCGCGAGGCGAACGGCATTCACCCCGGCCGGATCGCCCTTCATGTCGCTCGCTGGATCGTCGGTCGTGTCGCCCGTGATGTCCGCGATGCCGATGTCCACGACGCAAGGGTACTTGACTGCGCCCGGCGCACTTCCCTGTCACCTGGCCCGATGGCGGTGCATTCGCACGAGCGCTCTGGATTTGACAAAATGTAAAGCGTGAACGCAACAACGGAACCTTCGACACCCCACGACGAGGATGTGGTGCCGCTCGTCGTCAATGGGGTGGCGGTCAACGTCCGCAGCGATCACCCGCATCTGCTCGCTGCGCTGCGCGATGAACTGCACCTCACCGCCGCCAAGGACGGGTGCTCGCCGAGCGGTCAGTGTGGATGCTGCACCGTGCACGTCGATGGCAAGGCCGTCGTCAGCTGCCAGGTCTCGCTCGGCAAGGCGACGGGAGCCAACATCGTCACCCTCGAGGGCGTCGATCCAGCTGAGCGGGCGACGTGGGCCGACGCTTTCGCGGCATGCGGCGGACTGCAGTGCGGGTTCTGCATCCCCGGGATCGTGATGCGCGCCAAGGCCCAGATCGACAAGAAGGGCTCGGGACTCCGGCGCGATGACATGAGCCGCCACCTGGGCGCGCACCTGTGCCGCTGCACCGGGTACGTGAAGGTGCTCGAGGCCATCGAGGCTGTCGCCCAGGGCGTGGTGATGGTTCCCGAGTTGGCCGGCACCGTGGGCGGTGCCGGAGCCAAGTATGAAGCCGGCGACCTGGCGCTCGGCGACCGCCACTACGTCGATGACATGCGCGTACCGGACATGGTGCACGCCGCGTTGCACCTCACCGCGCACGCGCGCGCCGACATCGCCTCGATCGGCACCACCGACGCGTTGGCTGCCGCAGGTGTGCGCGCCGTGCTCACAGCGGCCGACATCCCGGGGGAGGTGTACGTCGGCATCATCCACAAGGACTGGCCGGTGATGATCCCTGTTGGTGGCCGGACGAGTTACGCCGGCGACGTACTCGCAATCGTCGTCGCCGACACCCGCGAACAAGCCCGCCACGCCACCACCCTGATTGCCGTCGAGTACGAGGTGCACACCCCCGTCACCGACGCCGTCGCCGCACTGCACCCTGCGGCCCCTGTCGCCGTGTGGAACACCGACACGAACGTGTTGAGCATCAGCGAGTACCGGCGCGGCGATGTTGAGCGCGCCCTGTCAACATCTCCGTTCCGGGTGCACGAGGTGTTCCAGACCCAGCGGATCGAGCATGCCTTCCTCGAACCGGAAAGCACGCTTGCGGTTCCCGAGGTTCGTGACGGCCGACGGCATCTGCAGGTTTACTCCGGCGGTCAGGGTGTGTGGGACGACCGCAACGACATCGCCCGGGTGCTAGCCACAACCAACGACGACGTCACGGTCACCCTCGTCTCCAACGGTGGGGCATTCGGCGGCAAGGAGGACATGAGCAACCAGGCCCACGCGGCGCTCGCCGCATGGCTGTTGGACCTGCCGGTGAAGTGCACGCTGTCACGCGAGGAGAGCCTGCTGATCCACGCCAAACGCCACCCGATCCGGCTCGAATACTGGGCCGGGTGCGATGCCGGCGGGATGCTCACCGCAGTGCGGGTGCGCGCCATCGGCGACAGCGGGGCGTACGCGAGCGTGGGGATGAAGGTGCTCGAGCGGGCCGCTGGCCACGCCAGTGGGCCATATCACGTGGCCAACATCGATGTGCACGCCACTGCGGTGCGGACCAACAACCCGGTGTGCGGCGCGTTTCGTGGCTTCGGCGCCAACCAGGCGCAATTCGCGATGGAAGGCGTGCTCGACCGTCTTGCCGAGCAAGTTGGCATCTCCGGTTGGGAGATTCGCAAGCGCAACGTGATCCACCCCGGTCAGGTCTGGGGGCCTGGACAGATCATGGACGACGGATGCGCCGGTGCCGAAGCCTGCCTCGATGCGATCAAGGACCGGTACGACGCGGCGATTGCCGCCGGCCGCGCCGTCGGCCTCGGGCTGGGCTTGAAGAACAGCGGGCTCGGCAACGGGTTCCGCGAGGTGTCACGCGCCGTGGTGCGGTTCCGTGGCGACGGTCGGGTCGAGGTGCGTCACGGGTGGACCGAGATGGGCCAAGGCGTGCACACAGTTGCATTGCAGGTGGCGGCACAGGAGCTCGGCATCGACCCCGCGCGCATCGACGTGATCGTCGACACCACGCGTGAGCTCGGCTTCGGTCAGACCACGGGGTCGCGGGGGACGCTGATGGCGGCCGGTTCGGTGCAGCAGGCATGCGCCGCCGCGCACGCGGGAGGCTGCGCGACCGACGTCGACTATGAAGGCGAACACCTCGTCGATTGGACGCAGCACCTCGGCGACCCCGACTACCCGAATCCCACCATCCACGCTGCGTTCGGCTACGCCGCGCAGATGGTCGAGATCAATCGCGAGTCGGGTGCGATCGAGCGTGTGGTCGCAGTGCACGACGTCGGCAAAGCGGTCAACCCTGTGCTGTGCGCCGGGCAGATCGAAGGGAGTGTGCACATGGGTTTGGGGTATGCGCTCACCGAGGATTTCCCGGCCGATCCGCTGACCGGGTTCCCCACCAACATGACGCTGCGCTCGCTCGGCATCCTGCGCGCGAAAGATATGCCGCCGGTCGATGTGCAGATACTCGAGGTACCCCAACCGCGCTCGCCCTACGGCATCAAAGGCGTCGGCGAGATCGGCCTCGTCCCCACCGCCCCGGCCGTCGCCGCGGCCTTGCACGATCTCGATGGCGCATGGCGCAACGTGCTGCCGATGCGCCAGAAGAACCACGACGCCGAATGAGCGCCGCACTCCTCGCTCCTGGGGTCACTCCTGGGGTCGCGCCCGGGATCACCCCTGGCCTCGTGTGCGGGCACCATCACCTGTACTCGGCGCTGGCACGGGGCATGCCAGCGCCCCCTCGGCAGCCCACCGACTTTCGTAGCATCCTCGAACAGGTGTGGTGGCGCCTCGACGTCGCGCTCGATCTGGAGATGTTGCGCTGGAGCGCGATGCTCGGCGCGCTCGAGGCACTCGAGTGCGGGACCACGGCGATCATCGACCACCACGAGAGCCCGAGCGCGATCGAGGGCAGCCTCGACGTGATCGCCGCCGCGTGTGCCGAGGTGGGTGTGCGCGTGAACTGCGCGTACGGCATCACCGACCGCCACGGGCACGCCGCGGCGTTGCGCGGATTGGCCGAGAACGACCGCTTCCTGAGCGCAGGTGGGCGCGGCATGGTTGGCGCGCACGCCGCGTTCACGTGTTCGCCGGAGTCGCTCGAAGCTGCCGCCGATCTCGCCCGGGGTCACGGGGTCGGCGTGCACATCCATGTCGCCGAGGGTGTTGACGACGCCGATGCGGGCGAACGTCTGGAGGCGCTGGCCGCTGACGACTGGCTGCTGGTCCACTGCGTGCACCTCGACCGGCCGCTGCACGGAACCATCGCCCACAACCCGCGCAGCAACATGAACAACGCCGTCGGCTACGCCGCGCCGACCCGCTTCAGCAACGCTGTCGTGCTCGGCACCGACGGCATCGGCGCCGACATGCTCGAGGAGTTCCGTCTCGCCTACGTGGCTCTGCGCGCCCACGATGTGACCGAGACACCCGATACCGCGTGGGCCTGGCTCGACGCCGGGTACGCGTTCTTCCCCGACGCCCGCGACGACCGGGTGCGATGGAACTACGCCCATGCGACATCACCATGGCACGTCGCGTTCACCCCCGGCATGCGTGCGCTCGACGTGACCGCCGGCGACGGCGAGGTGCTGCTGCGCAATGGGATCGCGACCCGTGTCGACGCCGCCGAGGTGCGCGCCAAGGCCGCCGAGCAAGCAACCCGCCTGTTCGCTCGCCTCTGACCCCCAACCCCACCGCTCGATCTCCCCATATCCAGTTCCCGCGAGACCGCACCCCACCCCCGCACCCCCATCCGAGTCCCCGCGAACCATCCGAGTCCCCAGGGTCCATCCGAGTGTCGAGCGCCCACCCGTATGGGCCCTCAACACTCGAATGAGAGCCCGATCGCGAACGACAGGGCAAAACTGGGTCGCACCGGCCCAGCTTGACAAATTGTCAACCACTACGCTCGGCGCATGACCACGCCCGTTGCGCTGTACCTGCAAGACGCCCACACGATCCGGGATGGGATCGAGCTGGTTCGCTACGCCGAAGCGAACGGCTTCGATGCGGTGTGGCAGGCCGACAGCCGGCTCGTGCGCGACGCCGTGGTTCCGATGGCCGCGTTCGCGGCGACCACCGACCGGATCAAGGTCGGCAGCGGTGTGGTCGATTGCTGGACACGCAATCCGGCGCGCCTGGCGAGCACGTTTTCCACCCTCGACGACCTCGCCCCCGGCCGGATCATCTGCGGTCTCGGCGCGTGGTGGGATCCGCTCGCCAGCAGGGTCGGAATCTCTCGTGAGCGGCCGCTCACGGTGATGCGGGAAGTGGTCACCGTCGTGCGCGCCCTGCTGAACAACGAGACCGTCAGCTTCGACGGCTTCTTCGCCAAGCTCGACGGCGTCGAACTGGACTACGTGCACCAGGAGCGCCGCCCGAAGCAGGTGCCGATCTACATCGGGGCGACGGGGATGCAGATGATGGAACTGGCCGGCGAGATCGCCGACGGCGTGGTGCTCAACTATCTCGTTTCGCCCGCCTACAACACCGGTGCGCTTGCGGCGCTGGGGCGCGGTGCCGAACGTGGAGGACGAGCGATGGACCAGATCGACAGGCCACAGCTCGTGGTGTGCAGCATGGATCGCGACCGGGCAGCCGCGCTCGACAACGCTCGGCTGCTCGTCACCCAGTACCTCGGCCAACAACCGCACATCATGAAAGCCAGCGGCGTTCCTCAGGAACTGCTCGACGAGATCGCCACGGTGCTGACGTGGCCGGCCACCCATGACGAGGTGGTCGCGGCGAGCAGGATGGTGCCCGATCACATCGTGCAGATGATCACCGCCAGCGGCGAGCCTGACGAGGTGCGCGCCACCGTGGCCGAGTACATCGCCACCGGATGCACGACCCCGATCCTCTATCCCCTCGGCGACGACGTGCGGCTGATGATCGACACCTTCGCCGGCGGCATGTGAGTGCGCCCGCTCGCGTTGCTGGCCGCTCTACGATGCGAGTCGTGCGGCATCGAGATGGGTGCCGCGCCGTGCTGTCGCCCTGGAGGCCCTCGTTGAAATCCCCCCGTTCTGCTGTCGCCGCCGCGCTGATCGGCGCGCTCGCGCTCGGCAGTTGCGGCAGTGACGACGACGTGATAGCGAGCGACGGAGTCGTGCGCCAAACAATCACCGTCGGCCGTACCACCGAGCCGATCAGCCAACTGCTCGCAGAGATCTACGGCCAGGGCCTCGAGAACTCCGGTTTCGGCGTGGGGCGCAAGGACCCCGTCGCTGATCGTGCGGCGACGTTGGCTGCGCTCGCCGACGACCGTGTTCAGTTCGTCCCCGAACTGAGTGCTGCGCTGCTCGCACACGTCACCTCGGCAGCGGGGACCGTGAACGCCGCGCTCACCGTTGATGAACAACTCGCCGCTTTGAAGCTGGAACTGCCGACGTTGGCCGCTGGTCCGGCGACGTCGGCTGCGGCCACCACCGTGGTCGCGTGCAGCCAAGCCATCGTCGCCGAGCATTCGCTCAGCAACGTCAGCTCCCTCGCCGCCGTTGCCGATCAGGTCGCTGTCGGAGGTTCGGCGACGTTCGAGTCGGCTGAATCGTTCGGGCTCGCGGCACTCAACACGGCGTACGATACCGAGTTCGACTTCACGGCCATCGCTGATGCCGGGTTCTCTGACCAGGTGTCGACACGGCTTGCCGATGGTTCCATCGGGTGTGTGATCGCATCGCAGATGCTCGCGGCGATCACCATCGATGGGCTGATCGTCCTCGCCGACGACAAGACCGCACTCCCCGCCGACATGATCATCCCCCTGATGACCATCGCCGCAGCCGGGCCCGATGTGCAAGCCGTGATCACCCAGATCAACACCAGCATCACCACCGACGTGTTACGCGCGTTGCTGGTCAAAGCGTCCCTGAGCGGCGACTCGTACGCAGTGATCGCCGGACAGTTCCTGACATCGCTGTCGCAAGGCGAGCAATGAGCGTCACCGTCACCGGCTTGACCAAGCGCTTCGGCCGCACCGTCGCGGTGTCCAACCTCAGCTTCACCGTGGAGCCGGGGGTGGTCACGGGCTTCCTCGGGCCGAACGGATCAGGGAAGAGCACCACGATGCGATGCATGCTCGGCCTTGACCGGGCCGACGCCGGCGGCGCGCTGTTCGACGGCCGGCCGTACGCGTCGATCGCCAAACCGTTACACGAGGTCGGGGCGCTGCTCGACGCGGGATACGTTCATCCTGGCCGGTCCGGGCGTAACCACCTCCGCTGGCTCGCCGCCTCGAACGGCCTCACCGGCAAACGTGTGGACGAGGTCCTCGAGTTGGTGGGACTCGGATCGGTCGGCGGTAAACGGGTGCGCACGTACTCACTCGGCATGCGCCAGCGGCTTGGGCTGGCCGGCGTGCTGCTCGGCGACCCGGCGACGGTGATCCTCGACGAGCCGGCAAACGGACTCGATCCGGAAGGGATCCGCTGGATCCGCGACGTGTTGGTGCACGTGGCCGGGCAGGGCAAGACGGTGCTCGTCAGTAGCCACCTCCTGTCGGAGATGGCGCTGATGGCCACGTCCCTGGTGGTGATCGGCAAGGGCCAACTGGTCGAGCAGTGCACGGTCGATGACTTCGTCACCAAGTACGGAGACCGCTGGGTACGGGTGCGCAGCCCGCGTATCGCCAACCTCGTCGAGCCGCTGCGGAGCGCCGGCGCGGTGATCGGCTACGTCGACGACGCCACCGTCGACGTGTTCCACGCGACCGCAGTTGATGTCGGCGAACTGGCGGGCAAGCTCGGGGTGGTGCTGCACGAACTCTCAATGCAAACCGGTTCATTGGAGGATGCATTCTTGAAAGCCACCGCATCGGTGCAGGAATACCAATCGGGGGCGATGTGATCGGGGTGCTGCGCAGCGAGTGGATCAAGCTGCGCACCATCCGCATGAACTGGGTGCTCGCCATCCTGGCGATCGCCTTCCCGCTCGTGGTCACGGGCCTCACCGCCGCGCTGATCGACGTTGACGACATGAACTCGCGCGACCTCGCCGGTTTGGTCACCGGAACCTCGGTGATCACCGGGATGTTGCTCGGCGTGATCGGGGCATCCAGTATCACCGGCGAGTTCGGGTTCGGTACGATCCGGACGACGTTCTCGGCGACGCCGCGACGCAGCCGGGTGATCATCGCCAAGGGAGTTGTGACGGTTGCCGTGGCAGTGGTGGTGGAAGCCGCGGTCGTGGTGTTGTGTTTCGGCGTTGGTGCCGCGCTGTTGAACTCGCGTGATGGTGACATCTCGCTCAGCGCCGCCGGTAGTGCGCGCGCCGCGTTGGTGGGCGTGGTGGTGTTCGCAGCAATCGTGGCGTTGCTGGGCTACGGACTTGGCCTGGTCATTCGTAACACTCCGGCCGCTGTGGCCGTGTTGTTGCTGTGGCCGCTCGTGGCCGAAGGGCTCATCGGCGCGTTGCTCGCCGTGACGGGTGTCGACGATCCGTTCAAGTGGCTGCCGTACAACGCTGGGATCAACCTTGGCAACCCTGAAGCAAACACCGACGGGTCGCTCGGACGGGTCATCGGCGGGCTGTACTTCTTCGGCGTCGCCGCGGCCGTCACGATCCTCGGGGCCATCTCCACCAGCCACCGCGACGCCTGAACCAACGACGAGAGCAGGGGCCCAGCATGAGGATCACGTTGCCGAGCGGCACGCCCGCCGAGATCGCCTCCACCGACGCCGACCCGGTGATGGGCCTCGTCATCGCCCCGGACATCTTCGGATTGCGCCCGTTGTATGACGTCATCGTCGCCCGTCTGGCCGCCGAGTGGTCGATGGCGGTATGCGCGGTCGAACCATTCCCTGGCCGCGACCTACCGGGCGACATCGAGCCGCGGGTCGCAGCGGTTCCGACGATCGACGACGACGCCCATCTCCGTGACCTCGAGGCTGCGGCAACCGAACTGGCCAGCGCAGGCATCGA
>JANNHO010000146.1:0-12865 GCA_031404435.1 Acidimicrobiaceae bacterium
CATGCGCAGGGTCTCGCAAGCGATGGCCTCGCGGTAGGTCTGCACCATGGTTCTTCCGGTGGCGCGGCGACGGCCGTGGCGCTCGGCTTCACCGGATTTGAACTGGGCACCGACATCGGCGGTTCGATCAGGATCCCTGCCGCCTACTGCGGTGTGGTCGGCCACAAGCCGAGCTTCGGTCTCGTGCCGTGCGGCGGCTACCTCGACCGAGTCGATTACGGCACGACCGAGCCCGACATCAACGTGCACGGCCCGCTCACGCGGTCGGTCGAAGACGCCGAACTGCTGCTCGGCATCATCGCCGGACCGCCTCCTGATCGTACGGTGGCGGTTCGCCATGAACTGCCCGCAGCTCGGCATCGGCGCATCGACGAGTACCGGGTCGCGGTGTGGTCCAGCGACGCAAGTTGCCCCTCGTCGATCGACACGATCGGCGCCGTCGAGGGGGCCGCTGCGGTGCTGGCGTCACTCGGCGCGCGCCTCGACCGTACGGCACGCCCGGAGATCGACGCCAACGCAGCCAGTCAGCTCGGCGGGTTCCTGATCGCCAGCGCGACGACACCCGCTCTGGGCGTTGAGGAGACCGAGTTCTTCGCTGCGCTGGCATCGTCGCCGGACACCCCGGCAAATGTCGCCCAGCTCATTAGCCCATACGCAACCACGCACCAATCGTGGCTCGCAGCAGATGTCGCCCGTGCGCACATCCGCCGCCGGTGGGCGGCGTGGTTCTGCGAGGTCGACGCCGTGATCTGTCCGGTGATCGTGGCACCACCGTTTCCTCATATTCAGGCCGGCACGATCATCGATCGCACGATCACCATCGATGGCGGCGAACGGCCCTACATCGACCTGTTGTGGTGGACGATGTTGATCGGCATGGCCTACCTCCCCGCCACCGTGATCCCGGTTGGCTTCACCTCGGACGGGTTGCCGCTGGCTGTACAGGTGGTCGGCCCGTACATGGAAGACCGCACCCCGCTTGCCGTGGCGAGAGCGATTCGCAACGAGCTCGGCCCGATCACGTTCCCCGCCGCACCCATCACCCGGTAGCCCCGTACGCGTTCACCGGGCCGCGTTCACCGGGCCGCGAGCTGGGCCAGGTGGGCGACGTGACCCGGGCCAATGCCGCAGCAGCCGCCAATGATCGTCGCGCCGCGGTCGAGCCACTGCTCGACGAATTCCCCGTAGGCGTCGGGGTCGAGATCGTCGCGGAACAGTGAGAGATCGCTGTTCGCCTCCCCCGTGGACGTGTGTGAGGCGACGAAGCGGTTGGCATATCCACCGACCTCCACGTCGGCTCGACCCACCTCGTCGATCACCTCGACGGCTGTTCCAATCGCCGTGCTGATCGTCTCGGCCTGGCTGCAGTTGAACAGCACCGCTGTCGAGCCGAGTGCGAGCGCCGCAGCCACGGCTTCGCGCACAGGTTCACCGGATCGTAGGCAGCCGGGACGGTCGTCATCGAGCGTGTACGAGATCCACAGCGGCCGTGCATCGCCGGCCCGGTCCAGCGCCTCGCGTACCGCGGCTGCCTCGGCGACCCCGCCGAGCGTCTCGCCAAGCCACACGTCGACGAAGGGTGCGAGGCCGGCGACAAGTGGGTCGATGATCCGCCGCGCACCCTTGCTATCAAAGCGTTCCGGCAGGTACGACCCGAACAGCGGCGGGAGCGAACCGGCCACCCGCACCGTCTCGCCATCGGTGCCAGCCACGGCGACCGCTTCGCGGGCGAGTCGACCCGACACTGCCGCGAGGTCTCGTGCCTCGGCGGCGAAACGCTCCTCGCCGATGTGAAACGGAACGATCGCGTAGCTGTTGGTGGTGATCACCCGCGCACCAGCGTCGATGAAGTTCACGTGCGCTTGCACCACCCACTCCGGCCCCTCGGTCAGCGCCAGGGCCGACCACTCCGGCTGCCGAAACGGCGCACCGATCCGCCACAGTTCGCGCCCCATCCCGCCGTCGAGCACCGTGACACGTCTCTCCATCAACCCCATCAGGCCATCCTGTCACGGAGCGCTGCGCGGCAAGATCAGCGACTACGGCACCAGGCCGACCGTCGCAGGCGGGACGGTATCCGGCACAGGTGTGGACTCGGCGGTGGTTGGGGTGGGCGCCGGGAATGTCGTGGTGGTCGCGCGGGGTAGCGACGTGCTGGTGGTGCTGGTGCCGTTCGCAGCGAAGAAGGCGTCGAGCTGGGTTTGGGCATCGGCGATGCGGGTCAGTTCGGCTGGATCTGAACGGCCGAGCTCCACACAGTCCTGCGTGAGTTGGGCGACGTTCTGGCCGGCTTCGTCCCAGATCTTGCTCATCGCTTCATCGGCGGTGAAGGCAGCGAACTGCACGTAGGTGACACACTTGTCGACCTTGTCGACATCGACGGGCGGTGTCGAGGACGTGGTCGTTGCGGCCAGCGTGGTCACCGCCGCCTCCGTGGAGTACGTGGTGGTGCCGGGACTCGCGGACGCTCCGTCGGTGGACCCCCCACATGAGGCCACGATTCCCGCCACGCCAAGCCAGTACAAGGTCCCCAAGCGGCGGCGCATATTCATCATGATACGTCATCGGCTGCAACCTGTCCTGGCTTGACGGGCTTGCCCACGATGTCCGAAACGTTCCGCCCGACCGGCCGCGGCGGTGTGATCGCGGTGACAGAATCGGACGATGACGTCACCGACAACAACAGCAGATCTCCCGGCGGCTCCGGAGTGGAGCGGGGTCAACCATCTTGCGCTGGTCACCCCCGACATGGATGCAACCGTGCGGTTCTACGCCGGCGTTCTGGGCATGCCGCTGGTCACCACCTTGATGGCCGGGCCGATGCGGCACTACTTCTTCGAGATCGCACCACAGAACACCATTGCCTTCTTCGAAATCGCTGGTGCCGAGACGTTCGCGAAGGGCGCCGGCTCGCCAGCCCCGTACCCGGTGCAGCTCGACCACATCTCCTTCAACGTGGCTGATGCCCAGTCACTCGAGATGCTCCGCCGGCGGATCACGGCCGCCGGGTCGGAGGTGACCGAGGTCGTCGACCACGACGTGTTCCAATCGATCTACTTCACCGACCCAAACGGCATCGCCCTCGAGGCGTCGTACTGGGTGATCGACGGCACCTGTCGCGAGGCCGACTTCGACGACGACAACCGCTTCAGCGACCCGGACCCGGTACCCGCCATCGCCGAACTGTGCGCCGGCGGCCTCACGTCGCTGCCGCGTACCTCTCTCGTCTGACCGCCAGGACAGCGGCTCCTGCCTGACGGCTGCGCCGGTACCGTGACCCGGTGACCACCGTGCTATCGATCGCCGTACTGGGGTTCATGGCGGCGCGGCTGGCGACCGGGCTGAAGGTGTCACGCTCGGGCCCGGGCAGGGCGATGGTGCGCGAGGTGCTGGCCCGGCTGGGGTGGCGTCACGTGTGGCCGATCCCCATCGTGCTCACCGCGGTGCTGGTCGCCGCCTCGTTGCTCGTGCAGGTGCCCGGGCTCGAGTGGGGATGGTGGTCGATGATCGGCGGGGAGGGCAACCCGGTATTCGGCTCGTCCGACGCCACCGCGGGGAGTGCGTTCGAATGGCTGATCCCCTTGATTTTCATGGCGATGCTGATTCCAGCGCTCCCACTTTTCGCAGCGGCCGAGGAGCGCATCTTTCGCAGCGGGGCCGAATCCTGGTCGCCGTTCAAGCGTGTGGCAAAGACGCTGCAGTTCGGGTTGGTCCATGCAATTATTGGCATCCCGCTCGGTGCCGCACTGGCGCTGTCGATCGGCGGTGCCTACTTCCTGCGCGTGTACCTGCGCGAGTTTGCGGCCAGCCGGTCGCGCCAGCAGTCCACCCTCGAATCGGCAACTGCACACACGGCCTACAACGGTGCCATCATCGCAATCGTGCTGATCGCCTACATCCTCATGGCGGCCGGGCTATGAGCGCCACGCCATCCGATATCGACATCGTCCGCGACACCTCGGTCACGATCACCTTCGACGACGATCAGGTGTGCGTGTTCCCCGTCCGCGACCTGCGCGCCGCATGTCCGTGCGCGTCATGCCGAGGAATGCGCGAGGCGGGCAGGGACGCCTGGCCGCAACCCGGCCAGAGCAATGACATCACCATCATCGACGCCCAACTCAACGGAGCGTGGGGCCTGGCCATCCAGTGGAGCGACGGGCACAGCACCGGGATCTACGCGTGGAGCGTGTTGCGCCGCTGGTGGGACGCCGGTCTCGACGAGCCGATGGTGATCGACCCCACGCCACGCTGACGGGCTGATCCGGGCTGGCTGGCGGGCCGGGCTGGCGAGGGCGTCGGTATCCTGATTTCATGGCGTTGCCACCACCTCCTCCCCCGTCGGCCGGGCTTCCTACCAGCGGCCCCGTCGACACCTTGCCGCGCTGCTACCGCCACCCCAACCGCGAGGCGGGACGCAGTTGCACCCGATGCGGGAAGTCGGCATGCAGCGAGTGCCTGGTGCAGGCCTCGGTCGGCTCGCATTGCATCGATTGCGCCAAGGCCGCCCGCCCCGACATCAAGACCCGTGCCCGGTACTGGAACGCCGGTCAGCCGGCGTTGTTGACCATCATCTTGATCGGCATCAACCTCGCCATGTTCGCGTTCGTCACGCTCAGCGACGCGTCCTCGCTCGGCGGGCGCCGCGGGATCACATTGCGCCAGTTCGAGCTCGGCCTCAACGTCGCGTTCCTCCAAGACGGCCGGAACGAGTGGTACCGCCTCGTCACGTCAGGCTTCTTGCACTTCGGGATCATCCACATCGCGCTGAACATGTGGTTGTTGTACCAACTCGGCAACCTGCTCGAACGCCAGCTCGGGCGTCTGCGCTTCGGGATGTTGTACGGTGCCGCACTGCTCGGCGGGTCCTTCGGAGTGCTGATCGAAAGCTCGCGCGGCATCGCCGGCGGCGCGTCGGGAGCGGTGTTCGGACTGATGGCAGCGGCCGCGGTGAGCATGCATCGCCAAGGCATCAGCATCTGGAGCACAGGAATCGGGACCACCTTGTTGCTCAACGTGGTGCTCACGTTCACGATCCCGGGGATCTCCAAAGGCGGTCACGTCGGCGGTGCGGTAGCTGGGGCGATCTGCGGTTTCATCATGCTCGCGCCGCGCTGGAAGGCATTCCCCAAGTGGGCTGCGTACGCCACACCGGCCGCGGTCGCAGCCGTCAGCCTGATCGGGAGCTACGTCATCGCCACCACCGGCGGTTGAACCCGGTCGCTACCGTGGCACAGATGGAGGCTCAGATGGACGCTCGGGCCGGTTCCAAGATGGCTGCGACGATCGCGTCGACGTGTGCCGACGGGGGCCTCGACCTCCATGCGGCCACCTCGGTCGGTGCGTACAACGCACTCGTCGACACGCCGTTTCATCTCCCTGGCGCCGACGAATGCATGGCGATCGTCATTGGGAACTCCCGCGCGATCTGGCCACACATCACGTCGTTCGTGCTCAGCCAGGACCCCCAACCGACCGACCCGGTCGATGCGTATGTCGAAGCCCTCATCGGTACGGCCACCGCCGGGCTGGCCGAACTGATCGACGTCCGCTACTCCCACGAACCACCGCCTCGGCGCATCGCCATCCAACAACTCGCCGATGTCGCCGGCCTCGCCTGGCTCTCGCCCAGCCACCTCTGCGTCCATCCCGTCTTTGGCCCATGGATCGCCCTACGCGCCGCGATCGTCCTCGATGTGCCAGCGCCGGCGGTGCTCCCGGCACGCGCTGCGGCACCTGGGTGCGATTGCACCAACGGTTGCGGCCCCTTGCTCACCGCCGCGCTCGCCAGCCAGCCTGGCGAGGCCGTCACCAGCGAGAGTGTGCAAGCTGAGTGGCGGCGATGGGTCGCGATGCGCGACGGCTGCCCGATCGGCCGGGAACATCGCTACGACGACGACCAGATCGAGTACCACTACATCGGGACCCGCCCGGCCTCGTGGGGCTGACTCCGCCACACCTCCACAACCCTGTCACACCCCCCCATCATGATGGTGGGCATGACGACACGCACTCGTTCCGCAACCGCCGCCAGCCCCAGTTCGGTCGACGCACAGGCTGTTCAGATCACCGCGCAGCTCGAGCTCCCCGAGCAACTCTCATTGCTTGCCCCGTCCGACGGGCCACTGCAGTTCCGGCTCGACCGACGCACCCGCGAGCGTGGGCTTGCCCACATCGCCGCGATTCGTCACCAACTCGCCGCTCACGGCCACGTCTCCGCCGACGATTCCGTCGGCCCCGGCCGCCCCGATTCCAGCCGACACGCGCATGCGGCATGAGTACGTCGAGCGACTGGTCAGCCCGCCGACGGAGCGAGGGATCGCACGGCGTCCCAGTGGTTGAGCGCGGGATCGAAAGCGAGCAGAGCGAGCGAGCTCGTCGTGACGCCATTGTCGAAGTACTGTTGTATTTTCGCCCGGCATTCGGCAGGCGAGCCGTGCACGATCAGCTCGTCCACCACATGGTCCGGAATCGCGGCCAGGGCGGCCTTGCGATCGCCGGCGGCCCAGGCGTCCCACATCGGTTGCAACACGTCGGCTCGACCCAACCACCGGTGGAACTCGGCATACACGGGGACGTTCAGGTAGGCGGCGATGGCGAACTTGCCGGCAGCACGCACAACATCGGCGTTCTCGCTGGGGCAGCAGAAGATCCGGGCGACGATCTCCTTGTCCGCTCCACCGGCTGCGTCGCTCACGACACCGGCCACCTTGATCACGTCGGCGGGCGACAACCAGTTGATGATCGCCCCGTCGCCTTCTCGCGCAGCGAGTTTCAGCATGCCCTCGCGTAACGCAGCCACCAGGATCGGCGGCGCCTGCTCGGGCCGCACCCCGAGGCGAAAGCCCTGTACCTCGAAGGTGTCGTACTTCTTGGACACCTTTTCGCCGCTCAGGGCGTCACGCAGAAAGCGCACCACGTCGCGCACTTTCTTGTACGGCTCCACGAAAGGCACGCCGTTCCAGCGTTCGACGATCACGTTGCTGCTCGAGCCAACACCGATCGCGAATCGGCCGGGGGCGGCATCGGCCATCGAGGCCACGCTCTGGGCGAAACACGCCGGCGAGCGCGTGTATGCCGGCACGATCGCCGTGCCGAGCCGCAGCCGCGGCTCCCACGCCGCAGCCATCGCCAGCGGGGTGAACGCATCGGCACCGTCGGATTCGGCCGACCAGATGTCTGTGTATCCCAGGTCGGCCAGCTCGGCCAGCTTGTCGCGGTGGCTATGCAGTGGCCCCGGTAGGGGAACGGTCATCCCTGGTCTGATTGGCATGCTCATGTTGCTGGTTTCCCTTCGCGCACGGGTAGTGCCTCACTTTTCCATAGCCGCACGATGCAGCTCTGGCTGGCCGTCGCCAACAGCGTTCCGTTCTCGGCAAACATGTGCACCAACCCGTGCCCGAAGCCGCGCTCCACCGCATGTACGCGAATGTCCAGCAGCACCCACTCGGTCGGCACCAGATGCACCACGCGCAGCGTGTTGTCCAGACTGTTGCCGCCGCCACGAACCCCGAGCGCCTGGCCCACGCCCATCGGCACGAAGTCGCCGAGCACCCCGAGCGCCGCCGCGTCGACTCCTTCGATCACATCGGGGATACGGATCCACATCAACGTCTGGCCATCACCCGGCGTCCCATCGAGATCGGCGAGATCTCGCCCCTTGGCGAGGCGTTGATCGAGACGGTCGTTGATCGTGCCGTCAACCGGGAACCGGTAGCCACGCGACACGCATTCGTCGGGCGGGGGTACGTCTGGCATCGTCTCCCACTGCCCGGTCGATTCGAAGCTGCGGTGCCCGAGCGCGGCGTTGACGGTGAGGATCTCGCGGTTGCCCACATGGCACACCGCCCGCGCCTGGGTCATCTGGTGACCCTCCACCGCCAAGGTCACGTCGATGTCGAGCACTTCGCCCGGCTTGGCGTAACTCAGATACTGGCTCGTCGCCCAGATGCACTGCCGACCGCTGGTTCCTTCAAGTGCCGAGATGGCTGCACCGAGGCCGCACCCGCCAAACAGGAAGCCACCCATCGTGCTCAGCGTCTGGGTGACCACCATGGTCCACCGGAACGGGTTGTGGCTTTGCCGGAGTCCGAGAAAAGAGCGGGTGTCCATGGTCGGGGCCGACTCTACGCCCAGCACCCGTTCGGCCCAGCACCCGTTCGACCCAGAGCTGCAGCGGTAGCGTCGGGACGATGGAAGACATGCCGTGGCAAGCAGACGCCTGTTCACTGGTCGAGGAGTTCCGCTCCGGCCGCCGCTCCCCTGTCGAGGAGTTACAGGCCAGCTATGCGGCCATCGAGTCGAGCGATCTCAACGCGTTCAGCCACATCGACCGCGAGAACGCCGAGCGCGTCGCTCGTACCGCCGACGTGAGCCTGCCCTTCGGTGGCGTACCGATCGGCGTGAAGGAACTCGACCATGTGCTCGGTTGGCCCGACACCGAAGCATGCGTGGTGTTTGCCGACAACATCGCCACGCACACCTCGCTGATGGTGGAACGGATCCGCGACCTCGGCGGTGCGGTGCTGGCCGGGCAGACCACTGCGAGCGAGTTCGGCGGAGTCAACGTCACCCGCACCGTGTTGCACGGCTCCACCCACAACCCATGGCAACAGGGCCGCACCCCTGGCGGGTCCTCGGGTGGCAGCGCCGCGGCCGTAGCCGGAGGGATCATCACGCTCGCCACCGGAGGCGACGGAGGCGGCTCGATCCGCATCCCCGCCGGGTTCACCGGCCTCGTCGGATTGAAGGCAACCTTCGGCCGCATCCCCCTCGGCCCGCGCCGCGAAAACGGCAACTACACCGTCACCACCGGCTGCCTCGCCCGCAGTGTGCGCGACACCGCCCGATGGTTCGACGTGTGCAACGGCCACGACCCGCGCGACCAGTTCAGCCTGCCCCGCGAGGAGGGTTGGGAGGCCGGCCTCGGCTCTCACGGCGATGCCCTGCGTGGTGCCCGCGTCGCGCTGGCTGCCGACTGGGGCGGGGCAGTGGTGTCGCCGGCGATGTGGACGGTGCTGGCCGAACACGCCGAGCATCTCATCGCCATTGCTGGCCTGGCCCGAACTGACCACGTCGACACGTCGTTACCGTCGATGGGTGCGGCGTGGAGCATCAGCGGGATGATCTCGATCGCCACCAGCCTCGGCGATGCGTGGCCCGACTGTGCCGACGTGCTCACACCCGAAATGCGCTACGGCTTGGAAACCGCGCCCGGTCGCTACGGCGTCGAGGCCAGAGCCAAGATCGAACGGCGGCGGATGGAGCTCAACGAGGCCATGGCCGCAATCTTCCATCCCACCACCGGCGTCGATTTCGTGCTGACCGCCAGTAACCCCGACGTCGCCTTCGATGCCGACGGGCCGCTCCCAAACAGCTTCGGTGGCGAGCATGCAGGCGCAGGCAACAACGGCAGGCTGACCTTCCCCGCCAACCTGCACGGCAACCCGGCCATCTCGGTCCCCGCCGGTACCGTCGACGGGCTCCCGGTCGGTTTGCAGATCGTCGGGCGCCACTTCAGCGAGCCGCTGCTGCTCGACCTGGCGCTGGCGATGGAGCGGTCACGCCCATGGCCGCTTGTCGCCCCATCAGCGTCGTGACCGGTTCAAACCTGGTCAGCCAGCGTCATCGGCCGTGACTGGAACCGGCTCGTCGGCGACTCCGCTCACCCCCAACCAGCGTCTGCTGGCAACCGGCCTGGTGCTCGGCGTCACGCTGGTGGCGTTCGAAACCACGGCGGCGATCACCGCGTTGCCGACGATCGCCGACGAACTCGGAGGCGATTCGCTGTATGGCGTGGCGCTCGCCGCCTATACCCTCGCCAACCTCGTTGCGCTCGTCGCCGGTGGGCAGTTCGCTGACCGTCGCGGTCCCACACCCACGTTCCTGATCGCGGTCGCGACATTCGTGACCGGGTTGTTGGTGGCCGGATTCGCCCCATCGATGGAAGTGATCGTCATCGGCCGCGTGTTACAAGGAGCCGGTTCGGGCGGCTTCGCGCCGATCGCCTATGTACTGGTCAAGCGAGCTTTCCCCGCCGACCGGCAAGCGATGATGTACGCCCTGCTGTCGGCCGGCTGGGTGCTGCCGAGCCTGGTCGCGCCCGCGTTCGGTGGTGTCGTCACCGAGCAGTTCGGGTGGCGATGGGTGTTCTTCGGGATCGTTCCGTTCGCGGTCGCGGTCGGGGCGATGGCCAGCATCCCGATGCGCCAGTTCGGTCCGACGAGCGCCGACAGCCGACCAGCCGGCCACTCTGGTGAACGGCGCGTGCTGGTTGCATTCGGCGCAGCGGCCGGTGTGGCGACGGCCGTGATCTCGTTGACATCGGCCAACATGACCATCCTCGTGGCCGGTGCCATCGCCGGAGCAACGCTGACCGTCGCGATGCTGCGCCGTCTCCTCCCATCGGGCACGTTCACCGCACGGGCCGGCCAACCGGCGGTGGTCGCGTGCCGGTTCCTGGCCACAGCGGCGTTCATTGGTGTCGACGGTTTCGTCCCGCTCGCCGCCGATCGCGTGCACGGGGCGTCACCGACCCGGCAGGGGTTTGTCATCATCGGCGCAGCGGTCACGTGGACCGCCGGCCAGGCGTTGTCAGCGAAGCGACCCGGTGCCGCACCGCAGCGGGTGGTGCGTCTGGGCTTCGCGTTTTTGATGCTCGGCGTGGTGCTCGCCGCCCCGGTACTGATCGCCGATTGGCCGTTGTGGGCGACGTTCATCGGCTGGTCGGTCGGCGGGTTCGGTATGGGCGTGTTGTTCAACCCCACGACCGTGTCGGCGATGAGCTATGCGGCCGACGGCAACGAGGGCGACGTCAGCAGCCAGGTGCAACTTGCCGACGCGCTCGGATTCTCGATGATGGGCGGCCTTGGCGGCGCCACCGTTGCGTTCGCCGATCGGGGGTCGATCGCATTGCAGACTGCACTCGTCGCGAACTTCACGATGGCGGTACTCCTGGCGTTCGCCGGGATCATTGCCAGCCGCGGGGTGCGGTCGGCCTGCACCACGACCGTGTGAGACGGTCGAATACCGTGCCGTGTCGGCCGGGGGCGAGTCGGGGTGCCACGATGCACCCATGGGGCCATTGCATGGGGTGAAGGTTGTCGATCTGAGCGTGATGATCTCGGGGCCCTTGGCCGCGATGATGCTCGCCGATCAAGGTGCAGAGGTGGTGAAAGTGGAGTCGCCGGGCCTGGGCGACATCATGCGCTTTCTCGGTACCAGCAAGGGTGGCGTCACCGGCATCTTCGCCAACAACAACCGCGGCAAACGCAGCCTGGTCGTCGATCTGAAGTCCGACGACGGCAAGGGCATCGTGCGCCGCCTGATCGCCGACGCCGATGTGCTCATCCAGAACTTCCGCCCCGGAGCGATGGAGCGTCTCGGGTTGGGCTGGGAGGAGATGCACATCCTCAACCCGAAGCTGATCTATGTGAGCATCAGCGGGTTCGGCCCCGATGGCCCGTACAGCCATCGCCGCGTCTACGACAACATCATCCAAGCCGCGTCGGGTTTGGCGTCGGTGCAATCCGACCCGGCGACCGGAAAGCCGTCGCTGTTTCGCACGTTGCTGTGCGACAAGGTCACGTCCTACACCGCCGCCCAGGCGATCACCGCTGCGCTGTATGCCCGGGCAGTGGGCACAGCGTCTGGCCAACACGTGGTTCTGGCGATGTTGGATGCGGCGATCGCATTCATGTGGCCCGATTCGGCGATGGACGCAGCATTACTCGACGACGACGCGACCCGCAGCCCAACGATCGGTTCGAACTACAGCGTCACCACGCTGGCCGACGGCCACGCCGCGGTCTCGACGGTGACCGACTCGGAGTTCGCCGGATTATGCGCCGCGTTCGGCCGGCCGGACGTCGGCCGTGACCCGCGATTTGCCACCCTTGGCGCACGCATGCAGAACATCGCCGAACTGGTTGTGATGATGCGCGATCACGCCGCGGCAACAACGCTTGAGCACTTCCTCGCCGGAGCCGATGAGCACGATGTGCCGGCGTCGCGGATCAACACGCTTGCCGAGTTGCCGGCCGATCCGCAGGTGATCCACAACGATGTGTTCGTCGAGCGCCAGCACCCGCAGGCCGGCACGCTGCGCGAGCCGCGCCCCGCACCCCGGTTCTCGGCGACCCCGGCGGTGGTATCAGCGCACGCCCCGGCCTACGGCCAACACAGTGACGAGATCGTCACCGAACTCGGGCTCGACGCAGCCGACCTGCGCTCCCGCGGCATCATCGCCTGATGAGGCCGAGGCACCTGCGATGGAGGGCTACCGTTCGGTCATGGGCACACCCGGTGACCGACTTCTGAGCGAGCGCGAACTCGAGTTCATCATCAAGAGCTACCGCTACCTGAGGTTGTCGATCGTCGCGTTGATCGTCGCCCTCGGTACCAGCATGGCGTGGCAGATCGCCATCACCGATCGCTTCAATTGCATGGAGGGCTCCGTCAGCGCGTACTACTACACGGCGGTACATTCGCTGTTCATCGGCGCGCTCATCGCCATGGGTGTGTCGATGATCGCCATCAAGGGTCGCAGCACGGTCGAGGACGCGTACTTCAACGTCGCCGGCTTCCTTGCGCCGGTTGTCGCCATCGTGCCCACCGACCCTTCAGGCGAACTCTGTAGTGGCGAACATTCGCTGTCTATCGATCGCGAGTTGTTCGTCGGCAACGGCATGGCCTCGTTGTTGGCCGGTGCGGCGTTGACCATCGGAGCCGCTGCGTTGATTCTGAAACGGAAGGCCAAGAAAGGCCACGCGCCGCCAGTCCAGTTCCGCGCAGTCTTCGGCGCAGCGACACCGGGTGTCGCGCCCGCCGGCTTGGCCGGCATCGGAATCGTCATCGCAAAGCTGGC
>JANNHO010000147.1:0-7582 GCA_031404435.1 Acidimicrobiaceae bacterium
TCTTTCTCGTCACGTCCGGTGCAGGTGAACGCCGGGCCGGAGATACAGAAGTCTGCGAGATCGGTCTTGCCAGCCTTCCCTCGGCCCCGGGCCAGCGCCGGCATCGTGACGTCGCGCAGGTATCGTTCGGTCGTGAACGGGTGGTAGATGAATCCGTCGCAGACCTCGCCGGCAACCTCGGTCATCAACTCGCCGACGCCCGCGAGGTGCACGGGTGGCGGACCGTAGGCGTGTGCGTCGGGGGTGAAAAATGGAGTCATCAACACGTGGGTGAAAAAGTCACCCCGGAACGCCAGCGGCTCGCCGGTCTGCCACGTCGCCCAGATGGCTCGCATCGCCAGGACCATCTCGCGCATCCGCGCCGCCGGGTGCGACCACGGCATCGAGAATCGTTTGGTGATGTGCGGCTTGATCTGCGAACCGAGGCCGAGCACAAATCGCCCCTGCGAGTACTGGGCCATGTCGTAGGCGGCGTTGGCCAATGTCATCGGCGACCTGGCGAAGGCGATGGCGATGCCAGTTCCGATCGTGATCCAACTGGTCGCGTCGGCCGCGTGGAGCAGTTGCAGGAACGGCTCGTGCTTCGTCTCGCCAAGCCACAGGCCGTCGTAGCCCGCGGCCTCGATTGCCGCTGCGTTCGCCTTGGTGTCGGTGATCGAGTGAGGCAGCGTTGAATCGACCAGGAACATACGGGCAGATCATAGAACTGATTGGTACCGGTGGATCGAATAGCCTCCGACGATGACGTCCTACCGTGAGCTGCGCTACGAAGTCGACCAACGCGTGCTGACGATCACGATTGACCGTGAGCCGCAACGCAACACCGTGACGTACGCCGTGCTCGATGAACTGCTCGACGCGTTCGCTCAGGCCCACGCCGATAACGATGTGCGGGCAATAGTTGTCACGGGTGCCGGTTCGTTCTTCTCGGCCGGGACGGATCTTTCGTCTGGGTCCGCACAGGGTGGCTACGACGTGAATGCCAGTGATTTCAAGCCACTGCGTGGAGGGAACCGCGATGTCGGCGGCGAGTTGGCACTGCAGATCTTCTCCTCGAACAAGCCGGTGATCGGCGCGATCAATGGAACGGCGGTCGGTATCGGGGTGACGATGATCCTGCCGATGGACATCCGGATCGGGGCCGTGGGAGCCAGGTTCGGATTGCCGTTCACCCGTCGCGGCATCGTGCCCGAGTCATGTGCGACATGGTTCCTGCCACGACTGGTGGGGATCTCGAAGGCGGTCGACTGGAGCGTCACCGGCCGGATATTCGACGCCGCCGAAGCCCTCAGCGCCGGACTGATCAGCGAATTGCTTCCGTCAGCCGAAGTTGTACCGCGGGCACAGCAGATCGCTGCTGAAATCGCGGTGTCGACGGCCCCGGTCGCAGTGGCCCTGACCCGCCAGATGATCTGGCGATCGTTGGGCGAACCGCATCCGATGAGCGCAAACCGCCTGGAGTCCCAGGCGCTACTCGACCTCGGAACATCGGCGGACGCTCGCGAGGGTGTCGCCGCGTTTCGCGAGAAGCGACCCGCGGCATTTACGGGTAGTCCGACGAGCGATATGCCCGGCTTTCACCCGTGGTGGGTCGACGAAACCTTCTGAGGGGTCTGTCACCGCCGATCGAGCAGCGCAAACGTGTCGAGGTGGTCGGCTGCGCCGAGGCATCGGGCCAGGCTGGTCAATTGCACCTCGTCGGAATGGACGCCGCTCGGGGTGATCAACCACATCATCACGCCCCAGATCGGTTGCATTCGATATCGCTCCCACGCATGGTCGAACGTTGGCGGCGTCACACCAAGTCGCCCGAGTTGGTCGAGGTAGTGACGGAGCAGGTTCTGCTCATTGTCGGCCCGAGTCGATGGGTCGAGGACTGTCTGCAGGTAGTAGCCGACATCGAGTGCCCAACACCCTGAGACCATCAGCTGCCAGTCGATCAGTCCGCATCCGGCGTCGGAGTAGTACACGTTGCCGGCGTGCACATCGCCGTGCAACGCGGTGGTCGGCCCCCGGGCGTTCTCGACGGTGAGTTGGGCGAAGGCCGCCCACATCCGTTCTTCAGGCCATCGATCAAGATCGACTGAGCCGACGCGATGTCCCCGTTCCAGGTGGCGATGGACAAGCCGTGGTCCGATCTGCTGCCAGAACTTGGCAGTCACCGCGTCGTCGATCGGGTCGAGCCAGTCGAGCCTCGGCGTGTCCCAATATCGGGCGTGCAACCCGGCCAGGGTGTCGAGAACAGCGGCGACCTGATCAAGGCTCGCCGGCTCGGTGACGATGCCGAGACGACCTCCTGGGCGGGTGCCCAGGTCTTCCATCAGGATCGAGAAGTCGGCTGGCCCATCGGCGTGCACGGCGAACACGGCTGGCTTCTCGGTGCTCAAAACCGGGTAGATGTCCTGGTAGTAGCGCACCTCGGCGGTGTACATCTCGACAGGGAATCCGAACTCGGCCAGGTTGCGCTTGAGGAACATTCGTCCGGGTAATCCAGCGTTGCGGTCAGACGCGTAGTCGACGACAAGGCGCAGCCGACTTGCGGAACCTTCGGTCTCGTCGAGTGTCGCAACAGCGAGAACTTCGACGTCAGGTCGCTCGGCGCGCAACAACGCATTGAGGTAAGCCGGGGTGGGGGAGCGGTCCACGACCCGGGAGTCAGTCGGTTCGCAGGGCGACGCCCTGGGCGTTGAAGAAGAAACCGCCGGCGGTGATCAGCGCCGTCCGGGCTCCGTCGACCTGCCGCTCGCCGGCCAGGCCCTGAAGCTGGTGAACCGCCTCGCGCAGATGACCCGACCCCTGTGTTCCCCCCTCCGAGAGTGCGCCGCCGTGTGGGTTCACCGGAATGCGGCCATCGATCATGATCCGACTGCGATTGGCGTCCCAGTTGTCGGCGAGAAACGCACCGGCCTCGCCTGGGCCGCACCACCCGGTGTTCTCGAACCAGTTCAGCGTGATCGGGGTGAAGCCATCGTAGGGAAAGTAGACATCGGTGCCGTCGATCCAGAAGTCGGCGCGGGCCCGCAATGACTCGATGACGACCTGCTGGCCGTGCTGGCGCAGGCTCGGAGTCTGGTTCTCGTCGGCGTGATCGGTCATCCCGAGTGTGATCGCATTGATCAACACTGGCTTGAGCGGCATGTCTCGCGCTCGCTCTGCAGTCGTGATCACGAACGCATCGGCCCCATCGACGGGGACGTCCATGTCGTACAGGCAGAGCGGGGAGCGGATCATCCGCGCCGCGAGATAGTCGTCCATCGTCATCGGTTCGCGCAGCGCAGCTCCCGGGTTCAGCGCCGCGTTCGATCGGTCGCTGATCGCAACCCGCCCGAAGTCTTCGCGAGTTGCCCCGAACTCGTGGATGTACCGCGATGCCCACGCGGTGTAGCCGGTCGCGCCGAAGATCGATTCAGGGGGTGGGGTGCCACCGCTGCTCCCGAACGCCATGCTCCGGCGGAACGGATCCTTCAGCGCCGATGCCGTGTTCCACGCCAACCGGTACGCGGCGTGATAGGCCAGCACGACATCGCAGAGTCCGGCGTGGACTGCAGCGGCAGCAGCAGCCAGCTGATTGACGAACGGGATGACCGGATTGGCGAAGTAGGTGACGCTCGGGATGCCGAGGGATGCCTGAACGTTCGTCGCATCGGGCGACGAGCCGACGAGGCCGTCGACGTCGCCGGCTGTGAGACCAGCCTGACGCATGGCGCCAATGCAGGCCTCGACGGCGTAGGAGGCCTGGCTGCGCTCGGTGTTGCGCGCGACGAACCCGGTCGTCGATGCTGAGGCGATGGCGACCTGGTCCCTGAGGGGATGACGTCGGCTGATCATTCCGGCGCCTCCGCTGCATCGAGGCGGAACACCGGCATCGGCACGCCACCACGTTCAATCCAGTCGAGAGTGACCCTCCGCCCAATCGTGATCTGGTCGTTGGGGGCACCGATCACGGTCGACGAGATGCGTAGCCCCGGCTGTTCGTCGAGCTCGACAGTTACGACTGGGTGTGGCGTCGAATAGTCGATGCCCTCCGCCGGTGGACCCTGGTGGAGGTAGATCGCCATGTAGATCGTGCCGGCTCCGGACACCTCGGTCGGTCTGACGTCGAACGACCAGCAGACCGGGCAACATGGCCGCGGTCGCTCATGCCACGTACCGCAGCCGACGCACCGATTGATCAGCAGGCGGCGGTTCATCCATCCGCGGTAGTGCGCCTTGTTGTCGTGATCGAGTTGCCGACCGGGGTATCGGTCGACAAGTTCGTCGTCGGAAACCTCAATCACGGCCGTCCTCCTGGTCTCGGCCGCAATCGTGGAAGGAACAGGTGGCGGCCGTAGTCACTAGACTAATCATCTACCTATATAACCACCTAAGCTTGACGGGGACCCGACCGATCGCGGCACGGGCCAACGCAACAGGAACGTTGATGACAACAGCAAACGACGAGCTGCGTACCGAGCTGCGGGATTGGCTGACCGATCACCTCGTTGGTGAGTTCGCCGCGAACAAGGGCGTCGGCGGTCCGGCCGACGACACCGCCTGGGAGCTTCGGCTGATGTGGGAACGGCTTCTCGCCGCCGACCGATGGTTGAACATTTCGTGGCCCGTCGAGTACGGCGGACGCGGCGGAACGGTCGCGCAGGAATTGATCTTCCACATCGAGCACGCCTCAGCCGGGGCGCCCTATTGGTGCGGTGTACAAGGACGTGACCTGTTCGGCCCGACGCTGCTCGAGTTCGGCTCCGCAGCCCAGCAGGCCCGCTTTCTTCCGCGAATCGCGGCGGTCGAGGAGTTCTGGGGGCAGGGCTTCAGCGAACCGGAGGCCGGCTCGGATCTCGCGTCGCTGCGCACCAGGTCCGAGCGCGATGGCGACGATTGGGTGATCAGCGGCCAGAAGATCTGGATGACGTTCGGCGGCTACGCCGACTGGCTGTACGTGCTGTGCCGGACAGATCCGACCGTTGCCAAGCATCGGGGGATCTCGATGCTGCTGGTCAACGTCGATCAACCCGGTGTCGATGTACGTCCGATCCGCAATCTCGCCGGCGGCCGAGAGTTCGCCGAAGTGTTCTTCACCGACGCTCGGACATCCGCCGACATGGTCGTCGGTCAGGTCAACGGCGGATGGGGTGTGGTGATGGCGGCTCTCGGTAACGAACGCGCCGGGGCCACGGTGCTCCCGTTCCAGGCGGCGTTCGAACGCGAAATTCAGCAGCTCACCGCGTACGCAACAGCACGCGGGCTGCACCGCGACCCGGTCGTCCGCCAAAAGCTTGCCCGCGCCTGGGGTGGCTTACGGATCATGCAGCTGAACAACGATCGAATGATCCAGACCGTTCTGAACGGTGGCCACCCGGGCGCCGAGTCGTCGATCAACAAGCTCTACTGGGCCAACTGGCATCGCGACGCCGGGGAACTGATGATCGAGATGATGGGGGCCCACGGGCTCGTGGTCGGCGACGACTACGAACTCCATCGCTTCCAACACACCTTCCTCAACTCGCGAGCCGAAACCATCTACGGCGGTGCCAACGAGATCCAACGCAACATCGTCGGAGAACGCGTTCTCGGACTTCCCAAAGAGCCGTAGCGCCCGGCAACCACGATGCCCGGCAACGGCGATGCCCGGCAACCGCGATGCCCGGGAACGGCGGTCACACCCGTTCGGCGACCATGACTCGGCGCAGGACCTTGCCGGCGGCGTTACGGGGCAGCTCAGCGACCTGCTCCCAACGGGTTGGCACCTTGAATCCGCCGAGATGCTCCCGAGCGTAGGCACGAAGCTCATCCCACCGCGGGAGTTCCGACTCCGAAGTTGCGACCAACGCCGCAGCGACGATCTCGCCCAGGGTTTCATCAGGTAGCCCGAAGACACAGACCTCTGCGACCGCCGGGTGATTGGCGAGGACTTGTTCGACCTCGATGGGGTAGACGTTTTCGCCACCTCGAATGATCTTGTCGCCTTTGCGGCCGCTGAGATATAGGTAACCATCGTCGTCGAGCCGTCCGAGGTCACCGGTTCGCAACCAGCCATCGGGGCCGGGAAGGAAGAGGTGCTCGGCCCGGGCACAGACCTCGCCGATGCCGTCGGCGTCGGGTTCGTGGATGATCAGATCGACGCCCGGTGCAGCCCGCCCGACCGAGCCGAGCAACTCGGGTCGCCCAGCTGCGGCGAGTTCGTGGTCCTCCATCGTCAACGCCGTGATCGGACTTCCCTCCGTCTGGCCGAATAGGTTCAGCAACCGGACGCCGGGCAACGCCTGAATCATGCGCGACATCGTCGATGGTCGGATCGGGGAAGCGCCATACTGCACCACCTGCAGGCTCGGCAGGGCGAGCGCGTCGGCGTCAAGGAGCATCTCGATCATCGTCGGCACGATCAGGGCGTGGGTCACGCCGAACTCGGCCAGGCCTCGCCACGATTCCACATCGAAACGAGGCATCGGCAGCAATGCCGCCCCGGACCCCATCGCCACGAACAACATCCCGATTCCGGCGATGTGATGAAACGGTGACGCCGTTGCATACACCGCTCCTGGACCGAGTCCGACGAGACCGGCGTTCACCCGCACCCGCGCGACGAGCGTGCCCTGCGTGTAGGCAACGGGCCTTGGCCGCCCCGTCGTTCCCGATGTGTGCAGGATCGCAGCCGGTCGCGACGAGTCGATCGTCGTCGGGAGCCGTCGCGACGATGGTTGCAGCGGTCGCAGCATCGCCAGTCGGAGTCCGCAGCGCTCGGCAAGTGCCTGGCCCAGCTCGGCGGAGGCCGACTCAGCGATGATCACCTCGGCATCCAGCGCCTCAACGCACGGCGCTAGTTCACTCACGGTCAAGCGTGGTCCGAGGGGAGCGAGCGCCCGGTCGGTCGCAGCCGCGCCGATCGAGAGTGCAAACGCCGACGAGGTACTCGTCAGTAGGGCCACGATCGGCTTGCCGGGCGGCGCGCCCACGAAGTCGAGGAACTCCGCTGCGCCCGCACTGCGGGCCAGCATCTCGCGACCACTCCACGTTTCGTCGGCGGTGATCACCGCCGGCTCGCTGGAGTCGGCTTGCCGCGAAACCAGCTCCCACCAGGTGGTCATCGATTGATCCCGATCTGATTCAGGCGTCGTCTCCCTTGGTCAAACGGACCGGCGTGTAGACCATCACGATCTCGCCGTGCTGGTTGTAGACCAGATTGCGTGTGGTGACGACGCCGCGGTTTCCGCTCGACGCAGCTCGCGACTCGGTCACCTCAACGACCACATGGATCGTGTCCCCGACAGAAACGGGGCCCTTGATGTCGAGCTCCATGTGCATGAAGGCCAACCCGGTCCCGTGAATGCTTCCCCCTTGAATGACCAGGCCCTCGGAGTAGGCAAAGGTCAGCATGCCGGGTACTAGGCGGCCGGGGTAACCGTGAGCCGGGCCAAAGTGCTCGTCGAAGAACAGTGGCTCGTTGACGCCGACGAGGGTCACGAAGTTGATCAGATCGGTCTCGGTGATCGTGCGAGCAGACGATCGGAAGCGGAAGCCGACGGGCATTTCCTGCCACGTGCGACCGTGGATCTACTCGGAATTCGTGTCCACATCGGCCACGGAGTCGGCC
>JANNHO010000148.1:0-7856 GCA_031404435.1 Acidimicrobiaceae bacterium
AGCTGACATGGTGGCCCCTTTGCTGACAGACAGCGATTACCCGTCACCAGTGGCCGTGAAACACCCGTCGCGGTTACGGCGCCAGGCTCGGTGAGGCAAGGGCCTCCACGGCCAGCGGGGCGGCGATGAAATCGAACGCCGGGTTGATGTCCAGTGCTGCGGTCAGCTCGGAGCGGGCTCGAACGGTGTCGCCGAGGGCGATTGCGATCATTCCGGCGTGGAAGTGGAACATCGGGTCGCGGGTACCGAGCGCGAGCGCTGCGTCGATCTCATCGAGCGCCTCTCGGAAGCGACCGTTGCCATACAACGCCCAGGCGTAGGCGTCGTGCATCTCCACGAATGGTCGGGTCGCGATGTTGGCCTCGGCGAGCGCCAACGCTTGTTCGGCTTGCCCACGGTCGACGGCGAACACGATGGCTTCGGCATCGATGCCGATGCCCTGATCCGACATTCGTTGCTGCGCCTGCTCGAACAACGCATACTGCGCCTCGGCTTCGTCGGTGCGTCCGGTCGACTGGAGGAGCCGCCCGAAGTCGAGGAAGTACGCCGGTTCGACGGAGCGGGCGACGACCGTTTCGAAGTCGCTGATCGCCGTTTCGATCTGGCCGAGAGCAGCCTCCGCCTCGGCCTTGCCGACTAGGGCGGCAATGTCGTCGGGCGCGGCGGCCAGCGCAGCGAGGTAGCTCGTGAGCGCGGCGTTGGCGTCGCCTGCCTCCAGCGACATGTCGCCGAGGTGCACCAAAGCGAAGGCGCGATCGGCCGAAGTCGGGGCGTCGTCGAGAGCGCGTTGCATGAGCATGCGCGCCCGGTCAACATCGCCGCGCAACTCCCACATGTACGACGCCCGCGAGAGCGACGCTGTGTCGGGCGACAGATCGACCATTCGCTGTACGGCAGCGAAGGCTCCGTCGTAGTCGCCGGTCTGCACCAGGGAATCACCAAGTGCCCCGTACAACAGGGGACTGTATGCGTTGATCTCCAAACCCTGTTCGGCATATCCCCGCGCCGTCACGAAGTCGTGGCGGGCCGATGCCAGTGCCGACAACCCGGCAAACGCCAAGAAGTTGTCGGTGTCGTTGATCTCCAATGACTGAGCGAGTACCTCGTCGGCCCGCGGGTACATGCTGAAGTCCATCTTGAACTTGGCCTGTTGCACGTAGGCCAGACCGAGCGTGGCCCACGCCACGTCGTCGCCAGGCACCGCTACGACTCGCGTCTCGAGCGAAGCAATCATCTCGTCGAGGGAACCCCCGGGGGGGAACCTGAGCCCGGTCGACGAGCCGATCTCGCCAACGAGCACCGGGACCGTCGCGGCCGACCCGGCGGCATCACGGCCGGATCTGGCCGGGCCGATCGTGCTGACCGCAAACAGGCCGGCGCCCACAGTCAAGCCGACACCAATGACGACGGCGGCCCGCTTGCCTGACGGCGAGGGCGACCGCGGAGGTTCCGCTTTTTCAACATGAACGGCCCCTGAAGTACGCCTCAAGCATTGGTGAAAGCTCCTCTATGAGAATCGGGCAAACGATCGCAGCGGCGTAGTGCTCGATGATGATGAGCACCACGCCGCTGACAATCAACTACGACACAACCGACAAACCGTCAGGCGAGCACGGTGCCCGGGAAGTAGCCCTGGATGTCGGCCACTAGGTGAGTATCACCCGATGTGAAGATGCACACCCGACCGCCGGTGCCGACATCAGCGGCAACGAGGTTGGATGAGGTCAACCCGGTGAGGTTCAGGTTCGAAGCAAGCGGCCGCGGCGAACCACATGCATACACCGTGACAAAGCCGTTGCTGCCGGCGTTGTCGGTGACCGTCAGGTTCAACAGCACAGTGCCGGCGTCAGCCGGAACATTTGCCGTGCCGAACCCGACCACGCGCAACTCGATGGTCTGGCCGGATACCGGCTTCGAACCCGAGTAGTTCACTCGTCCGTCGGTAGCCCTGGTCTCGAGTACTCGCTCGGGGTTGGTGGCGACGAAGGTGGACGCTGCGGGGACGAAGCCCTGCAGGTCGGCCACGAAGTCGGTACCAACGTTGGAGAACAAGCACACAGTTCCGGAGGTTCCGATCTTGGCGGCGACCAGATTGGCTCGCACCAATCCCGCTTCGACGTTGAGGCTCGATGCTGTCGGGCGGGGCGAGCTGCACGGGTAGACGGTGACGAATCCGGCAGCCGAGCTGTTCACCGCAGTGATGTTCAAGAACACCGCCTTGGCATCGTTGGGAACCCGAGCCGTCGTGCCCGCGACGTCAGTGACATCGAGGGTCACTACTTGGCCACCGACCGGCATGGCACCGGTGTAACCCCGTTGGCCGCCTTCGGTTGTGCGGGTCTCGAGCAGACGCTCGGGAACCACGGACCGGTAGGCAGCAGTGGAGGGGTGATAGCCAGTGAGGTCGGCCAGTACGTCGGTGGAGGTGCTGGTGAAGATGCACACCCTGCCGCCCGTACCGATGCGTGAGGCAACGAGGTTGTGGGTGATGAGCCCCGGCACCGGGTTGAAGTTGGACGCTGCCGGGCGGGGTGAGCCACACGGATAGGCGGTGATGAACCCCGCAGCTGCGGTGTTGATCGCCGTGACGTTCAAGAACGCCGTCGTTGCATCGGGCGGCACCATCGACCCAGCGGTTCCGGTGACCTGAACCTCGATCACGCGGCCGGCGGCCGGTGTGGCTCCGGTGTAACCTCTTTGCCCACCGGGCTCACCGGTGCGGGTCTCGAGCACTCGCTCAGGCTGAACTGAAATGAACTCCGGTGCCCGCGGGGTGCGGTCGACGCCCAGGTTGACACTGTCGTTGTGCGGCAGGGCCAAGTATGGAAAGGTCGTGCCGAAGGCACGGTCGTTGCGGTCGACAGAGTCGATCGGTGCCAGTGCGGCCACCAGGACTCCGCTTTGGGCAGCGCCCTCGACAGCCTGTATGGCGATGTCGACGACATCGTCGGCGAGCCGGCGACCGTTCGGGAACCCGGCCACGTCACCGGCGAGCACGCCCAACCGGTTCGGGGCCGCAGCGGGCGGAACCGCCATGTTCAAGCGCAGCATCTCCGACGGCCGGAAATCAACACCGGGTCCGCGAGCGGCGGCGGCATCGGCGTTCAGGCTTTGGGAGTTGAGGTCAACGTTGAGCACCACTGCCGGATCGCCATTGGCGCCGGCGTTGGCCCGGCTGATACCTGTGAGGAAGATCTCGAACAGGTCGTTGCGGTTGACCGGCGGCGCCGGGACCCCGTAGATGCTCTGGATCAACTTCGGCAGGATCGGATCGAGCACCTTCTCGACGACGGCGGGGATGCCGGCATCCATGTCGGGGCTGATCGAGTTGAACGCGTCTTTGAGCGCCAGCGGGATGACCACTTCGTTGACGAGCGGGTTTCCGAGGCGCGACACCTGGACGAAGTCGCCATCGGGTGTGCCGGGGGCGTCGTCGACGACGGCGCTACGACGGTCGGTCGTGCTCCAGATGCCGATGACCGGGTTGGTCGTCGCGTTGCCGTTGATCGCCAGGGCGGTCTTGGGCACCTGCAGGGCGATCGAGTTGACGTTGTAGCTGGCGAGCGTGTCCTGCCCGACTTCGCTCGCGTTGCCACCGTAGAGGAGGTCGAACACGCGCAGGTCGAGGAAGAACGAGTCGTCGGCCTGACCGGAGTAGGTCTTGCCACCGCCACCGGGCAGGTTGTACGTGGCCTGCGTTCGCAGGGGGGTGTAGTCCGGAACCGATGCCGGGCCGACGAGTGACGGTGCCGAGATCGGATCACCGGGACTCGTCTCGCCGTCGCCGTTGCCGAGCAGCACCGTTGTCACACCCGCACCGTCGGTGACGGTGAGGTCGTAGGTCTGGTACATGTTCAGGTCGGGATCGGTCAACGAGGTGACCGGGCCGGTGTTGTACAGGAACTGCTGAGCGCTGTCACGAATGACGGTGTCGAAGACCCATGTGTAGGTCAGGTCGGCCAACGCGTCGCCGTCGTTGTCGATCTTGATGTTGTATCGGGTGTCATCGGCCCACGTGTAGAAGTTGGGACCGCCGTTTGGCTCCTCGAAGGGGATCCAGTTGGCGATCAGCGTCACCGTGTCGGGGGCATCCGGGCTCACGAACGCGTAGAGGTCGGTGTTGTCGGCGCGTGGATCGCCCGCGATCAGCGGGGCCTCACGGTGACTCGACGCGCCCACCTGGAACGGTCCGGTCTGGGTCGCGAACGCTCCGGCGACGAGGGCCAGGCCCACACCTCCGGCCGCACCCTTTTTCCAGCCGGAGCGGCGGCCTTTCTGCTTCGGTACTTCGCCAATCTTCACTGTTGAACCTCCTGATGTCTGCAGCGGATCTGGTTCAAGGTCCGGCTGGGCTCCGGTGAACCAGAGACCAGTACGTCGCCGGGGTTCGAATCGTTCACGATTTCGTCAAGGAAGTTCGCGTGGAGTTCAGTGCGCTTCGCCGACGCGCCGCAGGCCCGTCACTGCGAAAGTGATCGCGAACATCGTGGCGCCGACCAGCACGATGCTCGGCCCGGACTGGATGTCGAGGTGGTAGCTGAGGTTCATCCCGATGAACCCGCTGATCGCCCCGATGCCGGTGGCCAGCAGCAGCATCCGTGGAAACGAGTTGGTGAGCAGCCGGGCTATGGTCGGCGGGATCACCAGGGTGGCCGCGATCAAAGTCACCCCCACCACCTGCATCGTGGCCAGGATCGAGGTGGCCAGCACCATCATCAGCACTGCGTCCACCCGTGCGGTGCGCACGCCTGACGCCTCGGCTACTTCCGGGTCGAAGGTGGTGAACAGCAACTGCCGGTACCCGATGAACACGGTCCCGGCCACCACGACGGTGAGCACGACAATGGCCACCACATCGACCCGGTCAACACCGAGGATGCTGACGAACAGCGCCGCGTCGAAGCTGCGCCCCCGGCGCCCGAACATCGAAAACAATGCGAGCCCGAGGGCGAACGAGGCGGTTGTGATCACGCCGATCGCCGCATCGGCACCGATCACACGGCGCCGCGTGACACCGTTGATCATCAACGCCGACGCCACTCCCCACACCCCGGCACCGAACACGAAGTTGATGCCGAGCAGCGCACTGGCGGCAAAACCACCGAAGATTGCGTGTGACAATCCGTGACCGATGTAGCTCATCCCCTTCAACACCACGAACACCCCGACCATCCCACACAGCGCCCCGGCGACGGTCGCCGTGACCAGGCCGTTGCGGAAGAACTCGAACTCGAACGGCCGGAACAGATCGTCGATCACGATGCGTCCAGACGGAGCCGTCTCACCCGGCGCCCCCCGACGCTGTCCAGGCCGACGGCCGAGGCGGCGTGGTGCCGGTTCGAGTACTGATCGAGCACGATTGGCATGCCGGCGTGTTCGAGGACCTCCATCGGTGCACCGAACGTGGCCTCCAGCACCTCGGGGGTGAGCACGTCGCGCGGGGCGCCCTGGCCGACCACGGTCTGGTTGAGGCAGACGAGATGCGGGAGGTGCGAGGCGATCCCGTTGAGGTCATGGGTCGTGAGCACAATCGCGGTACCGGCCTGGTTGAGGTCGTGGAGCAGGTGCAACAGGTCGTGGCGGGTTCGGGCATCAACGCCAGAGGTTGGCTCGTCCATCAACAGCAACTGAGGGTCTCCGAGCAGGGCCCTCGCAACGAACACGCGTTGTTGCTGACCTCCGGAGAGTTGACGGATGTGCCTCCCAGCAAGGTCGGCGATTCCCAACCGGTCGAGCATGTCCATCATCTCCGACCGCTCGCGAGCGCTCGGCCACGGTAGCGCCCTGGCACGGATGCGGGCCATCAGCACGCATTCAGCGACCGTGACCGGAAAGTTCCAATCGACCGTCTCCACCTGCGGCACGTAGCCGATGCGAAGGTTCGCAGCACGGGTGACGGCGCCTTCCCTCACAGGCATCGACCCCAAGACAACGCGCAACAACGTGGTCTTGCCCGAACCCGACGGCCCGACGATGCCGGTGAACTGTTGCCGCCCAATGCCAAGCGACACTCCCGCCAACACCGCGGTCGCGCCGTAGCCGCTGGAGACGTCGTGGAGACCGACCAATTCGTCGGCCGCGCCGGCCAGGGTCCTCATTGCGGATACCTCATTGTGGGTACACGGCTTGATCAGGCAGCAGGTTGCGAACCGCAACCCCACGCAGCGCCGTGGCATCGCCGCCGAGCGCTTCGGTCATGGTGATGTAGTCGAACAGCATCAGCCCCAACCATGAATGTTCGGCATCTCCGGGCTTGCCGGGAAGGTCGTCGTCACGAAGGTCATCGATGTAGGCAACGCCAGCCTCTTTCCCGATTTGTTCCAACACGGGGCTGGGGAACACCTCCGACCCGAAGATCGCCGGTACACCGCTCGCTTCCACCTGTTCGATGAGACGCGCCACCTCGGCAGGGGTGGGGTCTCCGAAATCGGAGATCTGAATCGCACCGATCACCTCCCAATCGTAGGTCTCAGCGAAATAGGCGTACGCGTCGTGATAGGTGAGAAGCTGACGAGTCGGGATCGTCCCGAACGCGGCCCGCATCGCCTCGTCGAGCTCGTCGATCATGGTGGCGAAGCGCTCGTAGTTGGCTGCGTAATAATTGGCATTATCGGGGTCACGGATGGACATGTCGTCTTTGATGATCTCGGCGTACCGACGTGCCAGGGTGGGATCGGTCCACAGATGTGGGTTCGGTTTGCCCTCCTCGAGCGGAAACGAGAAGTCGAAGATGTAGTCGCTTTCGGGGATGGTCAGCTCTCCGAGCTCGACGATCTCGGAATTGCTGCGGAGGTTGCTTTCCGCAAGTCGCCTGGTGGGTTCCTCGAGCGACAACCCGTTCATGTACAGCACGTCGACGGTCGACAACAGTTCAGCCACGCTTGGTCGCGGTTCGAAGGTGTGCGAATTGGTGCCTTCTGGAATGATCCCGGTCACCGTCGCCCGGTCCCCGACGATGCTGGTGACGATGCTGGTGATCGGCGCAACCGTGGTGGCAATGGTGATCTTCGACGGGGCACCGTTGATGGCAATCCTGTCGCCAGCAGCGTCCCCCTCGGCGGTGCACGAAGCCACCGCTGCCGAGGCGAGCAGCACCGAAGTGAGCGGCCCGACAGCCCTGCGCCGCGGCAGTTGCCGTGCCAGCTCGCGTGTCTCGTACTCCCAGCGCTCGTCTCTGCGCTCGTTGCCGCGCTCGTTGAGATCGTCGAGCGCAGGGCGGAGGCGTTGGAGACCAAGGCGTACTCGTGACTTCACCGTTCCCTCCGGAATTCCACTGCGGCGTGCGATCTCGCTGAAGCTCAGCTCACCGTAGAACGCCGTTTCGATGGTTTGTCGTTGCTGTACCGCGAGTTGGGCAAGTGCTTGATGCACGCGCCGCGCCGTTTGCTCGTCGACGATCGAGTCGACGATCGAGTCGGCGATCGGGTCGACGAGGCTGGTCGGTTGCGTGCGCGCCGCTGGCGACAGCAACGACGATCCTTCGTCACGCCGACGCCGTCGGAGATCGCCGCGAACCGCGTCGAGTGCCACCGATCGGGCCATGATCATCAGGTACGTACGCAATGACCCGCGGGCGGGATCGAAGCCGCCCGGGTTGTTCCACAGTCGCAAGAACACTTCTTGCGATACATCAAAGGAATCCTCTACCCCGCACACGGACCGAGCCCGGAGCCGCACTGCGACCGCATGGTGGCGGTAGATGTCGCTCATCATTGCGGAGGGATCTCCCGACCATGCAAGAATCCACTCCTGCTGGGTCGCCGGTACGTTCGCCATCGACTCGTCCGTGTTCGCCTCGGCGGTCGGAGCGATCATACGGCGGCTGTTCGTGTCGCGAGTTGTCACGTCACCACGTT
>JANNHO010000149.1:0-4452 GCA_031404435.1 Acidimicrobiaceae bacterium
TGAAGGGCGGCGCGGCCGGCGGCGGCTACGCGCAAGTCGTGCCGGTGGATCAAGGCTCAGGCGGTCAAGGCTCAGGCGGCGAAGGCCCCGGCCCGAAAGTCGCAGGCGGCATCAGCGCCGGCGTCTGCGGCGAGGAAGGCATCGCCCTCGAGGCAGTCTGCGGCGAAGTCAGGTGGGCGAGGTGCTGCGAAAGGTCCCGCGCTGGCGATTCCGTCACCCGAGGCCAAGATTGCAGATCCGGTCACCGAATCCGGGGCGGGCGCCGCGCCCGAAGCAGCCGTCCGCCGTCGTCGCCACCGCTGACAGTTCGAGACCGACGACAGTTCGAGACCGGTGACAGTTCGCTACGGTCAACGTCGTGCGTATCGCCACCTGGAACGTCAACTCGCTGAAGGTCCGCCTGCCACGTGTGGAGGAATGGCTCGAGCAGGTGCAACCCGATGTGCTCTGCCTACAGGAGACCAAGCTCTCCGACGATGCCTTCCCTGCGCTCACCTTTGCCGGGCTCGGTTACGAGACCGCTCACCATGGGCAGGGTCAGTGGAACGGCGTAGCCATCTTGTCAAAGGTGGGGATCACCGATGTGGTGACCAATTTTGCGGCCGGGACCGGCGATCCCGATCCCGATGCTCGGATCATCACGGCCACATGCGGCGGCGTGGTGGTGTCGAGCGTGTACGTGCCCAACGGCCGCTCGCTCGACAACGACCACTACGCCTACAAGCTCGGCTGGTTGCGTCAACTGTTGCGCCACCTTGACGTTGTTGGTTCACCCGATGGGCAGGTCGTGGTGACCGGTGATTTCAACATCGCCCCCGAAGATCGCGATGTGTACGACCCGAAGAAGTTCGTCGGCGCAACCCATGTCAGCCCAGCCGAGCGCGAACTGTTGGCCGAGTTGCACGACTGGGGCCTGGTCGACATCTTTCGGGCGCACCACGACGCCGACCGGCTGTACAGCTGGTGGGACTACCGGGCCGGCGATTTCCATCAGGGCCGTGGGCTGCGGATCGACTTGGTGCTCGCCACCCGGGCTGTCGCCGATCGTGCGGTGTGGTCGGTCGTCGACCGCAATGCCCGAAAGGGGCAGCTCCCATCGGATCATGCGCCGGTTGTCGTCGACCTCGCCGATGCCACCGTCTCATCGTGAACGCAGCCGATTTCTTCCAGTTCGATCGCAACCTTGATCCAACCGATGCCCGCCTCGGTTTGACCGAGGCGATGCGCACGGTCATTGTCGAGCTGGCATCATCGACGGCGAGCGACGACGCGTTCGAACAGGCCCGTGAGTTGGTCGAGCGGGCAGCCATTGTCCTCGGCGAACGCCAGCACGGGCGTCGCTACGAAGGAGCCGAGGCGTCGCTGCTGGAACGTCCCGGTCGTGGCGCATCCCTCGATTTCAGCCCGTTCGTTGGAGCCTTCAACCCGTTGGCTCCGCCGATCATGATGAGCGCCGAAGGCGACGAGGTGATCGGAACCGTCACGTACGGCGATGCCTACGAGGGCCCGCCCGGCTGTCTTCACGGCGGCTTCATCGCTGCCGGCTTCGACGATGTGTTGGGGTTCGCCCAGTCGCTGTCGGGTACACCGGGCATGACAGGGCGTTTGACCGTGTCGTATCGCTCACCGACACCGCTGCACGAACCCGTTCGCTACGTTGCCACCCTTGACCGCGTGGACGGCCGCAAGATCTACGCCGTCGCCACGCTCCGCCACGGCGACCGCTTGTGCGCCGAGGCCGAAGGGCTGTTCATCTCGGTCAAGCCGGCGGTGTTCGCATCGTTGAAGCAGCATCGAGTCGATCGAGAAGGCTGAACAGCTGCGGTGCCATGCGCTCCGTTGCGGTGACGGTCATGCCCAGCCGCACGGCCAGCTCAGCAACGTTCGTCGGCCGTCGGGTCAGGAGCGCGCGCAGCACCCGGTCGGGACACACTGCGACATCGGCGACCGAGCCGGCCCTGGCCACGGTCGTGCGCCAGTTGCGTAGCTCGTCCATCGGGTCGGTCGGGCGCAGCTGGCGGGGCCGACCGTCGGGCGGCGGGGGAGGGCCGTTGAACACTTCGGCGGGGCAGGCGTCGCGTACGCCCTGCAGCCATGGGCTCGGCCCGGTGGTCGACCCGTTGCGGGTGCGGGCGGCGGTGACCACAAGGTCGTCACTGGCACGCGTGAGCGCCACGTACAGCAGACGCGCTTCCTCGGCCCGCTGCGCGAGTCCGCTCGCCGAACCGTGGGGGACCAGGCCGACCTCGACCCCGGTCACCACCACCGCAGGCCACTCACGGCCCTTGGCTGCATGGAACGTGAGCACGGCCACGGCGCCTGATTCGTTGTCGAGTTCCAGGTCGTCGAATGGTTGCCGGGCCTCGACCCAGCCGCGGAAACTGCCCTGCTCGCCGCTGGTGAGGAACCGGTCGACCTCCCCGGCCACGCGGGATCGCATTGGATCAACGGACTCGGCGTCCCACACGGCCTCCGCCCACGCCGCCAGCCGCTCCCGATTGGTGACCCGTGCCGCCTCGCTGATCGCTCGTTCCAACGGCGATGCTCCGACAGCGCGTCTGGTCGGAATCCCGGCTTTGTTCATGGCCCGCGACAACACCACAAGCTGGTCGTTGGTGCGCGCCAACACGGCGACGTGGTCGTAGCCGTGGCGGTGACTCAGCCCGCGCACCAGCTGTGTGACCTGCGCAGCCTCGTCGTGTTCGTCGAGGCAGTCGATGAAGCTCGGCGGGCGGCCGTCGGGGCGGCGGGAGATACCGTCGTCGATGATGTCGGCCGGTACCAGCGCGGCCGCCGCCCCGGCGACGATCTGGGGCGAGCAGCGGTAGTTGCCCACGAGGTGCACGATGGTGACGCCGGGGAAGCGCTGCTCTGCTTCGAGCAGCATCGATGGGTCGGCCCCGTTCCAGCCGTACACCGCTTGGCGGTGGTCGCCGACGAGGCAGATGTCGGGACGGCCGCCGCGTATGTGTTCGAGCAGGGCGAACTGCAACGGGTTGAGGTCCTGCGCCTCGTCGACGAACAGGTGGCGGAACCGCCAGCGGACGATGTCGGTGAAGGTGGGGTCGCTCGCCATCTGATCGAGCACGCCCTGCAGGAGGTCATCGAAATCGACTACGCGTCGGCGTCGCTTGATCTGCTCGTAGCGGTTCATCACCGCCTCGAATGCGTCGGCGTTCAGTGCGTTGCGCCGGCGAGCCCGCCGGTTTGCGTCGGTGTACTCGCGTGGGCCGACGAGCCGGGCGCGAGCCCAGTCGATGTCGGCGATCGCCGCCCCCACCTCGCAGCGAACGCGTGTCTCGGTCAGCACCTCGCGGATGAGTCGCGCCCGATCGGGCGCGAGCACGGGCGGAGTGGCGCCGATGGTGAGCGCTCGGTCGCGGAGCAGCCGGAGTGCCACTGCGTGGAACGTGCCCGATTCAATCGGCTCGCGGATGTCCAGCCGGCGCAGCCTGCGGCGAAGTTCGCCGGCAGCGTCGCGCGTGAACGTGAGGGCCAGCACATGCCGTGCGTCGGCGGTGTCGACGGCGATGCGGTGGGCGATTCGGCGGGTCAGCACGGTTGTCTTGCCCGACCCGGCGCCGGCAACGATGACCAGTGGGCCGGCATCGGTGGAGACCGCCACTCGCTGTTCAGCATCGAGGCCGCGGAGCAGATGCTTCGGCTCGGTCTCCTGCTCCATCACGACACGATACGACTACAGTTCGGCCCATGCCGTTCTCCCAGAAGAACCTCAATCCGAACGAAACCATTGCGCTCGACATGCACCCGCACTGGTGGGCGTTCGCCGGACCGGCGGCGGCGTTCGTGGGGGCATTGATCCTTGGCGTGTTCGTGCTCACCCTGGACACCGGCGACGTCCGCACTGCGCTGACGTTCATCGCCATCGCCGTGATCGTGATCGCCGCGGTGTGGTTCGTCAGCCGGTACCTGAAGTGGTCGACCACGTACTTCGTGATCACATCGCACCGGCTGATCTTCCGTACCGGTGTCATCGGCAAGAGCGGCATCGAGATCCCCCTCGAGCGGGTCAACAACGTCAACTTCAACCAAACCGTGTTCGAGCGCATCCTCGGCGCCGGCGACCTGCTGATCGAATCAGGTGGTGAGGAAGGCCAGAGCCGCTTCTCCGAGATCCGCCATCCCGACCGGGTGCAGCGGTTGATCCACGCCCAGGTCGAAGAAGTGATGAAGCGACGTGCCGCGTACTCTGCCGGCGCCGCCCCCGCGGCCGAGATCGATGTCGCCGAACAGTTGGAGCGCCTCGAAGGGATGATGCAGCGCGGCACGTTGTCGCCGGAGGAGTTCGAGTCGCAGAAGCGCAAGCTGCTCGACGGTTGAGTGCTGCGCTCGACGCGACGCCACCGATGCGGCTCGTCAGCTTGGTGCCGTCGATCACCGAAACGCTGCTGGCCTGGGGCGCCGAGGTGGTGGCCTGCACCCGCTTCTGCG